>NZ_WXWP01000325.1:0-30352 GCF_009904765.1 Vibrio sp. V39_P1S14PM300 | reverse complement strand
CGAGATCGCACTATTCTTATCGCTGATAATAAAAACCGGCACATGCCATACACCGTTAAGAGCTAGCTATGAAATTTACTATTCAACGTAGTCACCTGCTGAAACCCCTGCAACAAGTCTCTGGCGCTTTGGGGGGCCGGCCGACTTTGCCGATCCTCGGTAACCTGCTGCTGAAAGTCGACGACAATGTCCTGTCGATGACCGCCACCGATCTGGAAGTGGAACTGATCAGCCGGGTCAGCCTGGAAGGCGAGTGTGAGGCGGGCAGTATCACGGTGCCGTCACGTAAATTCCTCGATATTTGCCGTGGCCTGCCGGATGAATCGGTGATCACGGTACTGCTTGAAGGCGATCGCGTTCAGGTGCGCTCAGGACGCAGCCGTTTCTCTCTGGCCACATTGCCAGCAGGCGATTTTCCGAACATTGAAGACTGGCAGAGTGAGGTGGAAATTTCCGTCACTCAGGCTGACCTGCGTGGTTTGATTGAGAAAACCCAGTTTTCGATGGCTAACCAGGATGTGCGTTACTACCTCAACGGTATGCTGTTTGAGATTGAAGGCACCACCCTGCGCAGTGTGGCGACCGACGGTCACCGGATGGCGGTGGCGCAGACCCAACTGGGCGCTGAATTTGCCCAGCAGCAGATCATTGTGCCGCGTAAAGGCGTGCAGGAGCTGGTGAAGCTGCTGGATGCTCCAGAGCAACCTGTGGTGTTGCAGATCGGCAGTTCCAATGTACGCGCGGAAGTGAATAACTTTGTCTTCACCTCTAAGCTCGTTGACGGCCGTTTCCCCGATTATCGCCGCGTATTGCCACAAAATACTACCAAAACACTGGAAGCGGGCTGTGATGAGCTGCGTCAGGCGTTCTCGCGGGCGGCGATCCTGTCGAACGAAAAGTTTCGCGGTGTGCGGGTCAATCTGGCGGACAGCGAAATGCGCATTACCGCCAATAACCCAGAGCAGGAAGAAGCCGAAGAGATGCTGGATGTCACATTTGACGGTGAGGCGATCGAAATTGGTTTCAACGTCAGCTATGTGCTGGATGTGCTCAATACCTTGCGTTGTGAGGCGGTGCGTGTGTCCATGTCGGACGCAAACGCCAGTGCGTTGATTGAAAACCGTGATGACGACAGCGCCATGTATGTGGTGATGCCGATCCGTCTGTAAGCGTTGTGACTCAGACCAACTGAATGCCTCTTTCCCGTTTAATCATTCAGCAATTTCGCAATATTAAAGCCTGCGACATCGCACTGTCGCCAGGCTTTAATTTTCTTATCGGCCCCAACGGCAGCGGCAAAACCAGCGTGCTGGAAGCGGTGTATCTGCTCGGTCACGGTCGCTCTTTCAAAAGCTCGCTGACCGGCCGGGTGATCCAAAACCAGTGTGATGAACTGTTTGTCCACGGTCGTTTTTTGAACTCGGACCAATTTGAGCTACCAATTGGCATTAATAAGCAGCGTGATGGCTCGACAGAGGTTAAAATAGGCGGTCAAACCGGTCAAAAACTGGCACAATTAGCTCAGGTTTTGCCCTTGCAGCTGATTCACCCTGAAGGGTTTGATTTGCTGACGGACGGGCCGAAACACCGGCGGGCGTTCATCGATTGGGGCGTGTTTCATACCGAAGCGGCGTTTTACGATGCCTGGGGGCGGTTTAAGCGCCTCAATAAGCAGCGCAATGCACTGCTGAAAACGGCCACCCGATATCGCGAGCTCAGTTACTGGGATCAGCAGATGGCCGTGCTGGCCGAGCAGATCAGTGCCTGGCGGGCGGAATATGTCGAGCAAATGAAAGGGGTCGCCGAGTCGATTTGCCAGACATTTTTGCCAGAATTTGATATTCAATTGAAGTATTATCGTGGGTGGGATAAAGAGACGCCCTACCAAGAGATTCTCGAGAAAAACTTCGAACGCGATCAAGCGCTGGGTTACACCTTTAGCGGCCCGAACAAAGCGGATCTGCGCATTAAAGTGAACGGAACCCCGGTGGAGGATGTTCTGTCACGAGGTCAACTGAAACTGATGGTCTGCGCACTGCGTGTGGCGCAAGGCCAGCATCTGACCGACAAGACCGGTAAGCAATGCATCTATTTGATCGATGACTTTGCTTCTGAATTAGACAGCCAACGTCGCAAACGACTGGCAGATTGCCTTAAAGCGACGGGGGCTCAAGTTTTTGTAAGCTCGATTACCGACAGCCAGATTGCCGACATGCGCGATGATTCTGGCCGATTGTTCCATGTGGAACATGGTGTGATCGAGCAAGGATAAATAGTGAGAGAGTAACTCATGTCTGAAAATTACGATTCATCGAGTATTAAGGTACTGAAGGGTCTGGACGCGGTGCGTAAGCGTCCGGGTATGTACATCGGCGACACTGATGATGGCACCGGTTTGCACCACATGGTGTTCGAGGTAGTCGATAACTCAATTGATGAAGCGTTGGCGGGTCACTGTAAAGACATCGTTGTGACAATTCATGAGGACAACTCGGTTTCCGTGAGCGACGATGGCCGTGGTATTCCAACCGAAATGCACCCGGAAGAGAAAGTGTCTGCCGCTGAAGTGATCATGACGGTCCTGCACGCGGGCGGCAAGTTCGATGACAACTCGTACAAAGTCTCTGGTGGCTTGCACGGTGTGGGGGTGTCGGTCGTGAACGCTTTGTCTGAAAAAGTGGTCCTGACCATTCATCGTGGCGGTCATATCCATACGCAAACTTACCGTCATGGTGAACCTGAAGCACCTCTAGCGGTGGTCGGTGATACAAACAAAACCGGCACACAAATTCGTTTCTGGCCAAGTGCGGAAACCTTCTCGAATACCGAATTCCATTATGACATCCTGGCGAAGCGTCTGCGTGAACTGTCGTTTTTGAACTCGGGCGTATCGATAAAGCTGATTGATGAGCGCGAAGCGGATAAACACGATCACTTCATGTACGAAGGCGGCATTCAGGCCTTTGTTGATCACCTGAATACCAACAAAACGCCGATCATCGACAAAATTTTCCACTTCAACTTTGAACGTGAAGACGGCATTGCGGTGGAAGTGGCGATGCAGTGGAACGATGGTTTCCAGGAGAATATCTTCTGTTTCACCAACAACATTCCACAGCGTGACGGGGGGACTCACCTGGCGGGTTTCCGCGCGGCATTGACCCGGACGCTGAATACCTTCATGGACAAAGAAGGTTTCTCGAAGAAAGCGAAAACCGCGACGTCGGGTGACGATGCGCGTGAAGGTCTGACGGCGGTGGTTTCGGTGAAAGTGCCGGATCCAAAATTCTCCAGCCAAACCAAAGACAAGCTGGTGTCGTCTGAAGTGAAGTCGGCGGTTGAGTCGGCCATGGGTGAGAAGCTGTCAGAATTTTTGGTCGAGAACCCGAACGAAGCCAAGATGGTGTGTTCAAAAATCATCGACGCGGCGCGTGCTCGTGAAGCGGCGCGTAAAGCGCGTGAAATGACACGCCGTAAAGGTGCGCTGGATCTGGCAGGTCTGCCGGGTAAACTGGCTGACTGTCAGGAAAAAGACCCGGCACTGTCTGAACTGTACATTGTGGAGGGGGACTCTGCGGGCGGGAGTGCTAAGCAGGGTCGTAACCGTAAGAACCAGGCGATTTTGCCGCTGAAAGGTAAGATCCTCAACGTCGAAAAAGCGCGTTTCGACAAGATGCTCTCTTCACAGGAAGTGGCCACACTGATCACGGCACTGGGCTGTGGCATCGGTCGAGATGAGTACAACCCGGATAAACTGCGTTACCACAACATCATCATCATGACCGATGCGGACGTTGATGGTTCGCACATCCGTACGCTGCTGCTGACCTTCTTCTACCGTCAAATGCCAGAGCTTATTGAGCGCGGCTACGTGTACATCGCTCAGCCACCACTTTACAAAGTGAAGAAAGGCAAACAAGAGCAGTACATCAAAGATGAAGAAGCGATGAATCAGTATCAGGTGTCGCTGGCGTTAGACAACGCGGCGCTGCACGTCAATGCGGATGCACCAGCCATGGCTGGTGCGGCACTGGAGAAACTGGTTCAGCAATACAACGCCGGCATCAAGCTGGTGGAGCGCATGAGTCGCCGGTACCCGTATGCGCTGCTGCATGAGTTCCTGTACGTACCACGTTTGACGGCGGATCAATGCCAGGATGTGGCACAGGTCGAGGCCTGGACCCAACAACTGGTGGAACAACTGAATGCCAAAGAAGTGGGTGCCAGCCAGTACAGCTATGAAATTGAACAGCATCAGGAGCTGGGTGTCAGCATTCCGAAAATCAAAGTGCGTACTCATGGTGTGACTTACGATTACATGCTGAGTGTGGATCTGCTGAACTCAAAAGAGTACGCCAGACTGGCCGAGTTGTCAGAAAGCCTCGATGGTCTGATCGAAGAAGGGGCGTACATCAAACGCGGTGAGCGTATTCAGCCGGTGGGCAGCTTTGTGGAAGCCCTTAATTGGCTGATGAAAGAGTCGCAGCGTGGTCTGAGCCGTCAGCGTTACAAAGGTCTGGGTGAGATGAACCCGGAGCAGTTGTGGGAAACCACCATGGATCCGGAAACCCGTCGTATGATGCAGGTGACTATCGAGGACGCCGTGGGCGCCGATCAACTGTTCACCACGCTGATGGGCGATCAGGTTGAACCGCGTCGTAACTTCATCGAAGAAAACGCCTTGCGTGTCGCTAACCTAGACGTGTAACTCGCGTTAACATCTCGTATGAAAAAAGCAGCGATACATCGCTGCTTTTTTGTTTTTGTCGACGGTGCAAATCGCCACTTTATTCCAGCTCTGGTGGTTTTTCCGAGTTTACTGCCACTTTCTGATCCCCGCGTACCATTTTCTGTCTGTTTTACCGGTTTCTTGCCATTTTGTTCGAGGCGGCGCTTTTGCTTTCTTTTGGGCTCTGGTTATAGTGCTAGCACACCCACTAACTTGCGGAGAACACACATGGTGACGAGGTTCCTGGACTGAGCCGGAAGTGAGGCACTTCCGGCTCTATGTATCGCAATTATCGCTAAAACAAGGTCTTGAGAAGGAAGTCATCGTGTTGGCACGTAGATGGTCGGCATACGCCCCGGCACTGCGTACCTGGTGGTTCACCAGTCGCTTTTTAACCTATCAGTCTCCGCTGCGCTTGTTAGCGCTGTTTGAACGCTATGATCAACAGGCCGATTGCCACAACGGTGCCCGCATTGCTGTCGGTGATCGGGTAGGGCTGATGGATATCGAACGCCGTCATCATTATCGAGTCACGTTAGTCAACGCCGATAAAAGCCGGCCTCTGAGTGGCCAGCTGGCCGTGGATTCTCATTTGGGTGCCCAGCTATTGGGGCGGGTTTTACAGGACGAGTTCGACATGATCCTGTTCCATCAGCGGCGCCGTTTTGTGATTACCGATATTGTGCATTCGTCACGCTCACCCGCGTTGTTGTCGGTGTGCGGCTGTCGGTTATGTCAGTCAACAGAGGTGAAGTCATGAGTAAGCAAGAGAAGAAACAACCCCAGTTAAGTCTGAAAGAAAAACGCAAGCTAAAGCAGGAGAAAGCGGCAGAGCAAAGCGTAGTAAAAGCGCGTAAATCTTCTCGCAAGTAAGCGGATTACCCCATCAGCCCGTGACGATCCGCGGGCTGATTAAAATTTTCATTTTTCCCCTTGAAAGCCATTTTTGTGCCCTTATATCTAATAGTGAAGGGGATGACTGGTTTGCTAGAGACTAGAAGCACAGCTCTCTGACATCGCCAACACCTGCTCGCTCTGTGGAGGAGACTGCGTTTTGGCACATAACCTGACTGATGACAATTCCTTATCATGTCTCCGCGCCAAACCAAGGCCTGTGGAATGATCTGGAATGCTTAGCTCGGCGAAGTTGTTTGCATCAACACGCCATCGGAAAGAAGTTCATCCGGGCTAAGACTATTGCTTAATTAAGAGGATAGATTTTATGCGTAATGTAGATTTCTCACCACTATACCGTAATGCCATTGGCTTCGATCGTCTGTTCAACCTGATGGAAGCGAACACCACCAAAAGCTCCTCTGGTGGTTACCCTCCTTACAACATTGAGCAGAAAGATGAGCACAACTACCGTATCACCATGGCGGTGGCGGGTTTTTCTGAGCAACAACTCGATCTGACACAAAACGAGAACATGTTGATCGTGAAGGGTGAACGTAACGCGGAAGAAGGCAAAAATTACGTTTATCAAGGCATTGCAGAGCGTGATTTTGAACGTAAGTTCCAGTTGGCGGACTACGTCAAAGTGACGGGCGCATCGATGGAAAACGGCTTGCTGCATATTGACCTGGTGCGTGAAATTCCGGAAGCGATGCAGCCACGCAAAATTACTATCGGCAATCAACTGCTGGAAAATCGCTGAGCATAAGAGTGAGTGTATAGAGTGAGAAAGAGCGCCATAGGCGCTCTTTTTTGTGCGGAGAAGGTTGTTTCTCTCACCCTTCCCGGTAGGCCTTTTCCACCTCTTCGGCGATGGCCGCGATCCCTAGCTGCATTTTGTCGTCGTCCTGAACGTAGTTCATTCGCAGACACTGATGCGCATGCGCCCATTCGTCTTCCTGGCCGATAAAGAAATACTCGCCCGGTACAATCAGCACCCCACGTGCCTTGAGGCGTTGATACAGTTCCATGGTGGTGATGGGTAACTCATCAAACCACAACCACAGGAACATCGCCCCTTCAGGTTTATGGATCCGGAAGCGTTCATCACTGATAGCGGCTTGCAGCAGTTCGACCGCGCGTTGGGATTTCTGCTGGTAAAAGGGCTTGATCACCTCAGTGCTCAGTGTCAGCAGATCGCCTTTTTCAATCATATGGTGGGCCAGAGCCGGACCGACGCTCCCCGGAGCCAGGCTGATGATCCCGTTCATGTTGGTCATCGCTTGTGTGATGGCTTCACTGGCAATCACAATCCCGCAGCGCACGCCAGGCAGGCCGAGTTTGGACAGGCTCATGCAAAGAATGGTGTTCTCATTCCAAAATGGCTGTACGTCTTCAAAAATGATGTTAGGGAACGGCAGGCCGTAGGCATTGTCGATGATCAGCGGAATGTCATTGGCGCGCGCTAACCGATCCAGTTTGCGGATCTCTTCGTCTGTCAGGACGTTGCCGGTCGGGTTGGTCGGGCGAGAAGCACAAATCGCTGCCACGGAGTCGTCGATGGTTAGTTGCTCGAAGTCGACATGGTATTTAAACAGGCGGTTATCCAGCAGTTCGATTTCCGGGTGGTAGGAGACGAAGATGTTTTCGTCCACACCAGCATCACCATACCCTATGTATTCCGGAGCGAGTGGCAACAGAATTTTTTTATGTGAGCCATCGGCCTGTTTACCAGCCAGCAGATTAAACAGGTAGAAGAAGCCGCTTTGGCTGCCGTTGGTCAGGCTGATGTTCTTTTCACTGATGTCCCAGCCATAGGTGTCGCGCAGTAACGCCGCCAGCGCTTTCACCAGCACATTCTTTCCCTGCGGGCCGTCGTAGTTCGCCAGCGCGGCCACCAGATCGCCATTTTCGAGCATTTCCTCACAGGCTCGGTGAAAGTAATCGAGCATGGCCGGGATGGCGGCCGGGTTGCCTCCGCCGAGCATGATGGCGCCAGGTGTGCGCAGGCCATCATTCAAGTCATCCATTAACTGCGTAATACCGGAGTATCGATTAAACTTTTCACCAAACTTAGAGAATTGCATTGCTGATTTTACCTAATTCATTGTGATTGCTTTGATAAGTGTAGAAGCGCCAGTGCGTGGCTGGCGAACAGAGTAATCCTTGAACATACCTGAATGGCTGGGCGACGAAAAGCACTAATTCCGTGCAACAGATAAAACAAAGCCCAACTCCGAGGAGTTGGGCTTACATCGTTGCCTTTATGTCGACAACTCATGTCGATTGCAGCACGTCATTTTTGCAATAGCGAAATGTCGGCGATTTTTAGGAACAGGTTACGCAGGTTGTTCAGCAGGGTCAGACGGTTCTTTTTCAGCGCTTCGTCATCGGCCATAACCATAACGTTGTCGAAGAACGCATCCACCGGCTCACGCAGGTCAGCGAGCTTGCTCAACGCTTGTTGGTAGTTACCCGTAGCAAAGGCCGGCTCTAGTGCTTCTGTCATCACTTCAACGCTTTCCGCAAGTGCTTTCTCTGCGTCTTCCTGTAGCAGTGCCAGGTCGATGTCTGCGGCCAGTTCGCCGTCGAATTTCGCCAGAATGTTACCGACACGTTTGTTTGCTGCTGCGAGAGACTCCGCCGCTTCCAGTTCACGGAAGTGAGAAACCGCTTTCACGCGTTGGTCGAAGTCTGCGGGTTTGGTCGGATGACGCGCCAGGACCGCCTGAATCACATCCACACTGAAGCCTTCGTCCTGATACCAGGCACGGAAACGACCCAGCATGAATTCAATCACGTCTTGCTCAACGTTGTCGTTGGTCAGGCGATCGCCGAACAGCGACTTCGCTTTTGCGACTAGGTCAACAAGATCTAGGTGGTAGCCGTATTCTACGATGATACGCAGTACACCGAGCGATGCGCGGCGCAGGGCAAATGGGTCGCTGCCTTTTGGCGCCTGACCGATACCGAAGATACCGACGATAGTGTCCAGTTTGTCTGCCATTGCGACGGCCGTTGAAACGCCGTTGGATGGCAGCTCATCACCGGCGAAACGCGGCATGTATTGTTCGTTCAGTGCGACGGCCACTTCTTCCGCTTCACCGTCGTGGCGCGCGTAGTGCATGCCCATGACACCTTGAGTATCGGTAAATTCGAATACCATTGAGGTCATTAGGTCACACTTAGCTAGCAGGCCAGCGCGCTTCGATTTCTCAACGTCAGCATCGATTTGCTCAGCGATGTAGCCAGCAAGTTCAGTGATGCGGTCGGTTTTGTCTTTGATCGTACCCAGTTGCTTTTGGAAGATCGCTTGCTCTAGTTCAGGCAGACGGTCGATAAGCGGACGCTTACGGTCGGTGTTGAAGAAGAATTCAGCATCAGCAAGACGAGGACGAACCACTTTCTCGTTACCTTCGATTACGTAACGAGGTTCTTTTGATTCGATGTTCGATACGAAGATGAAGTTAGGTAGTAGCTTCTTGTTTTCGTCATAAACAGGGAAGTACTTCTGGTCACCTTTCATGGTGTAAACTAACGCTTCAGAAGGCACTTTTAGGAACTCTTCTTCGAACTTCGCGGTTAGTACTACTGGCCATTCAACCAGAGACGTGACTTCTTCTACTAGGTCATCTTCTAGGTCCGCGATACCGCCAACTTCTGCTGCCGCTTTTTGTGCGTCCGCGAGGATGATGGCTTTACGCGCTTCGTAATCGGCCATCACTTTCCCGCGCTCTTCTAGGATCGCAGGGTATTGCTCAGCAGAATCGATAGTGAACTCTTGCTCACCCATGAAGCGGTGACCACGGATGGTGCGGCTTGACGCTACGCCGAGGATCTCACCTTCAATGAGATCGCTGCCCATCAGCATGGTTAGCGTTTTCACTGGGCGGATAAATTGAGTCGTCTTGTTACCCCAGCGCATTGGTTTTGCGATAGGTAGGTTTGCTAGTGCTTTTGCTGCCAGTTCAACGATGATCTCAGATGTTGGCTGACCTTTCACTTCTTGTTTGAACAGCAGCCATTCACCTTTGTCGGTTACCATGCGATCCGCTTGGTCAACCGTAATGCCACAACCACGAGCCCAGCCTTGAGCTGCTTTGGTTGGGTTGCCTTCCGCGTCAAACGCTGCAGAAACCGCAGGACCACGTTTTTCAACCACTTTGTCTGATTGGCTTTCTGCCAATGCCGCTACTTTTAGTGCCAGACGACGAGGCGCCGCGAACCATTTTACACCTTCGTGCGCAAGCTCCGCGTCTTTGAGTTCTGCTTCGAAGTTTGCTGCGAATGCTTCCGCCAGAGTGCGAAGTTGCGTTGGTGGTAGCTCTTCGGTACCCAGCTCGATTAGAAATTCTTTTGCCATGTGACTTTACCCCTTACGCTTGTTCTTTCTTACACATTGGGAAGCCCAGTGCTTCACGCGATGCGTAGTATGCTTCTGCTACTGCTTTGGTCAGATTGCGGATGCGCAGGATGTAACGTTGACGCTCAGTCACTGAGATCGCTTTGCGTGCGTCCAGTAGGTTGAATGCGTGACCTGCTTTCAGGATGCGCTCGTAAGCAGGTAGTGGCAGTGGCTTTTCAAGCTCAAGCAACTCTTTACACTCTTTTTCACACTGCTCGAAGAAGCTGAACAGGAAATCGACATCGGCGTGTTCGAAGTTGTAGGTTGATTGCTCGACTTCGTTTTGGTGGAAGATATCACCGTAAGTCACAGCGCTGCCGTCTGGGGCGATATTCCAAACCAGGTCGTAAACCGAGTCGACTTCTTGGATGTACATTGCCAGACGTTCAATACCGTAAGTGATCTCACCGGTTACCGGTTTGCATTCCAGGCCGCCAACTTGCTGGAAGTAAGTGAACTGAGTGACTTCCATGCCGTTGAGCCACACTTCCCAGCCCAGACCCCAGGCGCCCAGTGTCGGGTTTTCCCAGTTGTCTTCGACGAAACGGATGTCGTGAACCAGTGGGTCGATACCAAGAACTTCAAGGGAGCCAAGGTACAACTCTTGGATATTGTCTGGCGATGGTTTCAGCGCGACCTGGAATTGGTAGTAGTGCTGAAGACGGTTCGGGTTCTCACCGTAGCGGCCATCGGTCGGACGACGTGAAGGTTGTACATAAGCGGTCGACATTGGCTCTGGGCCAAGTGCTCGCAGACAGGTCATTGGGTGAGAGGTACCCGCACCCACTTCCATATCCAGTGGTTGAACAATGGTACAACCATTTTGAGCCCAATAATCCTGCAGCGCGAGGATCATTCCCTGGAAGGTTTTGATATCGTATTTTTGCATAAGTCAGGTTCGCGCAATTGTTCGGTTACTCATGATGACCGCCCGATAACGAGTGGTGAACACCACCTTTGGTCAGCCATGTTGAGTAATGACGGTTGAATAAAATAACGATCAAGTATACCGAGATATTCTGCATGGGAGTAGGGCTAATCTTGCTTAATTCGTAGTCAAAAATGTCTTTTAGTGGAATTTATTGTGTTTATTGTTCGGAAATCGCCAAAAAGGCCACTTTTGATGGATTTCTTACTTGAGATCTGGCGTTAGCCTGATTAGAATTCCGCCGTCTTTGGGGAGTAGCTTACCCGGTCACCATTCTTGGTTATCTGGTTCGTCCGTCAACATAATTGGTGCCAAATCACCATGGCGTTCGAGGCTCATCGCTGGATGGGTTTAGCAAGACCTTAGACAAACATCGTGAACCGGGGTGGGGCGCGAGGTTTGTCTACGGTTAAAATTATAATCCCTGCCCCAAAGAGCATGTCGTGAGCGTTTTAGCTATTTCAATTACTACGGTGGCCTTAGCCGAAATTGGCGATAAGACCCAATTGCTGTCTCTACTGCTGGCAAGCCGTTATCGTAAACCGTTACCCATCATTGCTGCGATTTTGGCCGCGACCCTGGCCAATCACGCCCTGGCCGCCTGGCTTGGTGTGGTGGTCGCCGATTTTCTGTCCCCCGAAATCCTCAAGTGGGTTCTGGTGATCAGTTTCCTCGTTATGGCCGGTTGGGTGTTGATCCCGGATAAACTCGATGACGATGAGTCGATATCCAGTCGCGGACCGTTTATCGCCAGCTTTATCGCGTTTTTTGTGGCGGAAATCGGCGATAAAACTCAGATTGCGACGTCGATTCTTGGCGCACAGTACGCCGATGCTCTGGGCTGGGTGATTGTGGGCACCACGTTGGGGATGTTGCTGGCGAATGTGCCAGTGGTACTGCTTGGCAGATTGTCGGCCGATAAGCTCCCGTTAAATCTGATCCGCAAAGTCACCGCGATCCTGTTCGTTATTCTGGCCATCGGTGCGGCGTTCTTTTCCTAACTGACGCGAAAATGGGGTTAAAACACAGCAACTCAGCGATGTTTGCGCCAGATCATACTCTGAGAGAAAAGCCGGATTTGCATAAGCGCTGAGCTATCAGGGCCATCAAGGTCATGCTACTTTTATCATGTACTTGGTGGCGGGAGGGCAGAAGTATGCTGACACGTTATATGGGGATGACCCCGAAAAGTCAGAGCTATTTGTTTACCTTTGGACTGGTGTTAACGCTGTTGGGCATGGCGTTAACCGATATGTGGTTGCCCATGGTGGCCGGTGCGATCATCCTGACCGGTTTGACTGTCGAAGCCTGGATTCGGGTCGCGCATATCATCCCGATGCACAAAGAGATGCGAGCGATGAAACAGCAACTCCAACAGTTACAGGCTGAGGTACATCGCATCGATTATGATGAATAACAAAAAGGCTGCCTCAGGCAGCCTTTTTTACATTGGTCTCGCGCTCAGTTGAGCCCTTTCTTGATCAAATACTGATAGGGCAGGGTGTCGGTTTGCGCGGCCATCAACTGGTGATCCATAAAACGACAGAAGCTGGGAATATCACGGGTTGTTGACGGGTCGTCCGCTTTCACCAGTAACACATCCCCGTCCTGCATGTTACGAATTGTCTTCCTGACCATCATCACCGGCTCCGGGCAGCGAAGTCCTTCTGCCTCTAACGTTAGGGTTGCCTGCTCTGCATTGAATGTCATGGTCATCTCTTAAATACGTCTGGAGAGGCTAAATAATACTGCTGGAGAAAAAATATTCAATAACCCCTTGGCAAACAGATCAATTTGTTTTAACTTAATTAACAAGTTGGTAACAAACGACAAGGAGCGCCTATGTTAACAGCCCTGGATAGACTGACCATCTACTCGGTTCTGTGTTTTATTTCTTTCTGCGCACTTGTCCTGCGTTCGCCATCAGAGACGTCATTCATGCCCCTGATCGGCATGTGTGCCACCATGTTAGGGATTTGGCTCGAGATGCGCCGCTGGCAAGGTTCATCTGAAGAGCAAAACAATTAACGCACTTGTAGTACTACGCTCAATTACATTCCGACACTATCCCCATTTTTCTTGGGCTTCCCCGCTGAAAGGCGGGATTTTTTTGCCTGAAAATCGACCGGCTCGTTGTCCGGACCGTTGTGCCGTTTCCACTGCCAGATCTTGCGGTAAGACGAGGGTAAAAACGGGTAACGCAGCTGTTGTAAATAGCTGCCACCGCCACTGTGAGACGGCACACCAAGCCGGGGCGGGGCATAGGCTGGAACGTAGTAGGTGCCGAACCAGCGGTCAAACAGGGCAAACACCGTGGCAAAGTTTGCCTGATAGGCGTTGCGGTCATTGGCGTGGTGCCAACGGTGCATCATCGGAGACACAAACCAGGGCGCAAGCCGGCCATAATCGATTGGAATGTCGGCATGAATAAAGTAGCCATAGTAGTGTCTGACAATGTTGTTCACCAGCACCGCCCAAACTGGGAACCCAAGCAGCAGCAGGCAACTGGTGTCGATGAAAAAGGTGGAGAGCCGGTTGAGTGGGTGAAAGCGTTCCAGTGTCAGCCAGGTCATGTGTGTATCGGAGTGATGGGTGCTGTGCGACGGCCACAGCAGCAGCGAATGCTCGAAGCGGTGACGCCAGTAGCCGACGAAGTCACCGACGAACACCACCACCACGATCAGCAGCCATGGCGGGAGGGCTTCCCAGCTTGATGCGGCAATCAACGCCAAATTCATGCCGCGCAGTGTGACGTCGAGATAGGCAATGATGGGCGCAGTGAGCAGGATATTGATGGTGATCAGAATCAGATTGGTGGTGCTTTCCGTCAGTACGGGTCGCCAGTTGGTCAATAGCTTTTGACGGTGGATCAACAGCGCAACCAGGATGAAAAACACTCCAGGGAAACACAGCGCACGATAGGCATTAATCAGGGCGTTAAGTGATGATGCCATCAGTTCGTCCATGTATTTGCCTCCGACTGCGAGTGATAGAGCCTCTCTTTAGATTAGGCGTGTGGCATCGAAAGCGGGGATTTTTTCTCACTTGCGGTTACAATCACCACGGTGTCCCTGATAACTGCATGGGTATAATAGAGTGGAACTGGAAGACATTTACCGCCGTGATCTGAATTTGCTGGTGGCCTTGCGAGTATTGATTGAAGAGAGCAGCGTCAGTAAAGCGGCCGCCCGGCTCAGCCTGAGCCAGTCAGCGATGAGTCGTGTGCTCGGCCGTTTACGTGAGTTACTCGGCGACCCGCTCTTTTCTCGCCAGGGACAGCATTTGGTACCAACCGAAAAAGCGCTGGAAATTAATCGTTCACTCGGTGAGCCGCTTGAATCGCTGTGCCAGTTATTGTCGCCGGTTGAGTTTGAACCGCGCAGCTGTGAACAAACCTTCACCATCGCCACTACCGATTACGCCATGCAGACCATTCTGCCGTTTGCGCTCCCCAGAATTTATCAGGAAGCGCCGCGAGTATCGTTTGAGTTTCTGCCGTTGCAGCATGATCGGTTGAGCGATCAGTTGATGCACGCCGGCGCCGACTTAGCCATCTGTCGTCCGACCGGGTCCTTGGATCCGCTGCGCAGCGAAGTGCTGGGTCGGGTCGGAGTATTGTGCCTGTTGTCGCGCCATCATCCTTTGGCTGAGTTGCCGCTGACCATGAACGATTACCTGACTCATCCACACGCCATGATTGCCATCAGTGACGGCGTGAAAGCGCTGCTTGATCAGGCACTGAGTGATCAGCCTGAGCGTCGTATGGTGCTGCGCGCCTATCATCTGGAAGCGGCGCTGGCGATCATCGATACCTTGCCGCTGATCATCACCGTACCGGCCGACTTGGCCTACCTGGTCGCGGAACGTTTTGATTTGGTGGTCAAACCGCTGCCTTTTCAGTTTATGCCGTTCGATTATTCGATGATTTGGCATTCGAGATGTGAGCATTCTCCGGCACAGGAATGGTTGCGTTCTATCGTCAAAGAAGAGTGTAGCCGCTTGATTGCAAAGCGAATCGAAGATATGGGACTTGGTTAAAAAAGTTCACAGGGTGGCTTGCCTGCCGATGGTATTTTCGCTGTCGGCCGCCGCTGAGCCGTTGGTGACCGAAGTCTGTTCGGATAGCCATCGGGTGGACGGACCCAGGGAGGATAAGCAATGAAACGGTATCTGCTGATCCCGGGCTGCTGTCTGCTTAGGCGTAGTCTACCTATCCTGATCTGGCTGAAACCGGGTCGTAGCTACGCTAAAATGAGCCATGCGCCCGCCGAACCGGATTTTGTCCGCGGTCAACGTGTGTACGCCTCAGAGTGCGCGGTGTGTCATGGTAAGAATGGAGAGGGCCAACAGGTCGATAATCGCTATGTCTTCCCTCCGTTGTGGGGTAAAGACAGCTACAACTGGGGCGCGGGGATGCATCAGATCAACACCGCTGCCAACTTCATCAAAGCCAATATGCCGCTGGGTGAGCGTTACAGTTTGTCTGATCAGCAGGCCTGGGATGTGGCACTGTTCATCAACAGTCAAGAGCGTCCGCAGGACCCGCGTTTTGATGGCAGTGTCAGCCAAACGGCCGAAGCGTACCACCAGCACAACGATAGGTACGGTAAGCCAAGCCCGGTTGATAGGCATTTATTGGGTTCACAGGCCTTTTAAAACGCCAACAGCCGGGCATTTCCGTGCCCGGCTGTTGCTGTTTGGCTGGGGCGTTACAGTTTGATCACGACTCGACCCGTCACCTGACCCTTGGTGATGTCTTCGGCGTATTTTGGTGCCTGCTCCAGAGGTACTTCGGTGCACGCTTGCTCGAAGAAGCTGTCTGGCAGCAGAGCGACCAGTTTTTCCCACGCAGCGACGCGCTTGTCGATCGGACACATCACGGAGTCCACCCCTTGCAGGCGTACGTTGCGCAGGATAAATGGCATGACGGTGGTCGGCAGATCGAAACCGCCTGCCAGGCCACAGGCAGCGACGGCGCTGTTGTAGTCCATCTGAGCCAACACTTTCGCCAGCATTGTACTGCCCACAGTGTCGACTGCGCCTGCCCACAGCTGTTTTTCCAGCGGACGAGCCGGCGCGTCAAATTCACTGCGATCGATGATGCGACTGGCGCCGAGTTGCTCGAGCAACGGGCCGTTTTGCGCCACACGGCCAGTAACTGCAGCCACTTGGTAGCCCAGCTGCGCCAGCAAGGTGACGGCGACCGAGCCAACTCCGCCACTGGCGCCAGTGACCAGAATTTCGCCGTGTTCAGGTTTGATGCCGGCATCCAGCAGAGCTTGAACACACAGCATGGCGGTGAATCCCGCGGTACCCACCATCATGGCTTTTTTACTGTCGATACCCTGCGGCAGGGGTACCAGCCAGTCGGCTTTGAGACGTGCACGTTGTGCCATGCCACCCCAGTGGTTTTCACCCACCCCCCACCCCGTCAGGACCACCTGATCGCCGGGCTGGTAACGGTTGTCCTGTGAGCTGATCACACGTCCTGCCAGATCGATGCCCGGCACCATCGGAAAATTACGGATGATTTTGCCTTTCCCTGTGATTGCCAGGCCATCTTTGTAGTTGAGTGACGAGTAATCGACGTTGATCAGCACGTCGCCTTCAGGCAGTTGTGCCTCGTCGATCTGTTCGATGGCAGCGATAGTACGTTTGTCTTCTTGGTTAAGAATCAGCGCATTAAACATAAGGGTCTCCACAGTTGTGCAGCAATATTGATACTGAGGTTAGTGTAGCGGCTCATTGAGTATGACTAAAATGAAACTTTAGCATTATATTTATGCGCAAAGCGCATAGAGGTGGGCCGAAATCGTCCCTAGAGAATAGTACAAAGCCAGTCACAGCGACTGGCTTTGGATCAAGAGAGGAAGAAACGGTAGGCCGGGTTGTCGCTTTCGTCTTTACACTGATAACCCAGCTCACGCAGATGGGCGGAAAAACGGGCTAAATCGTGCTCATCGAGTTCAAAGCCACACAGTACGCGACCGTAATCGGCACCGTGATTGCGGTAGTTGAACAGGCTGATGTTCCAGTGTGTGCCCAGTGTGCTGAGGAATTTCAGCAGCGCGCCCGGGTACTCGGGAAACTCAAAACTGTACAGGCGTTCTTTGAGCGGCTTGGACGGTTTACCACCGATCATGTAACGTACGTGCAGCTTGGCCATCTCATCGTCAGACAAGTCAACCACCGGATAGCCGCCGTCGCGCAGATCCTGAATGATGTGGTCCAGTTCTTCCTGCCCGCCTTGCAGACGGACACCGACAAAAATGTTGGCCAGCTCGTCGTCATTGTAACGGTAGTTAAACTCCGTCACGGCGCGGCCGCCGATCAGGTTACAGAACTCAAAAAAGGCCCCCTGACGTTCAGGAATGGTGACGGCCAGCAAGCCTTCGCGTTTCTCACCCAGTTCACAACGTTCCGATACGTAGCGCAGACCATGGAAGTTGGTATTGGCACCCGACAGCACGGTGCCCAGTTGTTTGCCCCGGAGCTGATGCTTTTCAGTGAACTTTTTCAGGCCGGCCAGTGCCAGCGCCCCGGAAGGTTCGGCGATCGCGCGGGTGTCTTCAAAGATGTCCTTGACCGCCGCACAAATTTCATCGCTCGACACGGTAATGTGGTCATCGATGTACTGCTGACACAAACGAAAGGTTTCCTCTCCGATGCGTTTGACGGCCACGCCGTCGGCAAACATGCTGACCTGATCCAGCACCACGGGCTCTCCGGCATCCAGTGCCGCTTTAAGGCAGGCTGAATCTTCCGGTTCCACCGCAATCACTTTGATTTCCGGCATCAGCTGTTTGATCAGCACCGCGACTCCGGCGGCCAGACCGCCGCCGCCAACGGGGACAAAAATATAATCCAAATGGCCGTTTTGCTGCAGCATTTCCATCCCGATGGTGCCCTGACCGGCGATCACCAGCGGATGATCAAATGGTGGGACAAACGTATAGCCGTGTTCGGCCGACAGGCGTTCGGCTTCGGCTTTCGCTTCATCAAAGTTGTTGCCGTGCAGTACCACGTTACCGCCGAAGCTGCGTACCGCATCCACTTTGATATCCGGTGTGGTTTTTGGCATGACGATGGTGGTGCGGATCCCGAGCCGGGTGCCGGACAGGGCCAGTCCCTGAGCGTGGTTGCCCGCCGAGGCGGCGATCACGCCAGCGGCTTTCTGCGCGTCTGTCAGGCTGGCGACCATGTTGTAGGCGCCGCGCAGCTTAAATGAATGCACCGGCTGGCGGTCTTCGCGTTTGATTTGCACGCTGTTGTGGATCCGGGCCGACAAGCGCGGCATGGCCTGCAGCGGCGTGACCGTGGCTACTTCGTACACCGGTGCCCGCAGGATCTGGCGCAGATAATCTGCACCAGTTTGATGGGTTCGTGTCATCCGCTAGTCCTCAAGTTTGGACTTATCACGGACCGCACCTTTGTCGGCACTGGTGGCCATGCTGGCGTATGCTTTGAGTGCAAAAGACACCTCACGCTGACGCGACACCGGTTTCCAGCCAAGTTGATCCTGACGGCTGCGACGTTCGGCCAGTTCCTGCTCCGGTACTTGCAAAGCGATGGTGCGGTTTGGAATATCAATCGCAATCTGGTCGCCATCTTGCACCAGACCAATGGCGCCGCCGTTGGCCGCTTCCGGAGAGGCATGGCCAATTGACAAGCCCGAGGTGCCGCCGGAGAAACGGCCATCGGTCAGCAGCGCACACTCTTTGCCCAGTCCCATTGATTTCAGGTAGGTGGTCGGATAAAGCATTTCCTGCATGCCCGGGCCGCCTTTCGGACCTTCATAGCGGATCACCACCACATCGCCAGCTTTGACTTTGCCACCGAGAATGCCGTCCACGGCGTCTTCCTGGCTTTCGAACACCACGGCCGGGCCGGTGAATTTCAGAATGCTTTCGTCAACCCCGGCGGTTTTCACGATACAGCCATCCAGAGCGATATTGCCTTTCAGTACGGCCAAGCCGCCATCCTGACTGAACGCGTGCTCTTGGGTACGGATACAGCCCTGTTCACGGTCGTCATCCAGTGTGTCCCAGCGACAATCTTGGGAGAAGGCCTGAGTGGTGCGGATGCCGGCGGGACCTGCGCGGTAGAAGGATTTTACCTGCTCCGACTGGGTCTGCATGATGTCGTATTGCGCCAGTTGTTCTTCCCAGGTCAGGCCGAGTACGGTTTTGGACTGGTTGTGCAGCAGGCCGGCGCGGTTCAGCTCACCCAGAATGCCAATCACGCCGCCGGCGCGGTGCACGTCTTCCATGTGGTATTTCTGGGTCGACGGGGCCACTTTACACAGGTGCGGAACCTGACGGGACATACGGTCGATGTCGGTCATATCAAAGTCGACGTCGCCTTCTTGTGCCGCCGCCAACAGGTGTAGGACGGTATTGGTGGAACCGCCCATGGCAATATCGAGTGCCATAGCGTTCTCGAACGCGGCTTTGGTGGCGATGTTGCGTGGCAGGGCTGTGGCGTCGTCTTGTTCATAGTAACGGCGGGTCAGCTCGACGATGCGGCGACCGGCGCTGAGGAACAGCTCTTTGCGGTCGGCATGGGTGGCCAGCAGTGAACCGTTACCTGGCTGTGACAGACCGAGCGCTTCCGTCAGACAGTTCATGGAGTTGGCGGTAAACATGCCTGAACACGACCCACAGGTTGGGCACGCTGAGCGTTCAATCTGTTCGCTTTGCTGGTCAGAGACTTTCGGGTCGGCGCCCTGAATCATTGCATCAACCAGATCGAGTTTGATGATCTGATCTGACAGTTTGGTCTTACCCGCTTCCATGGGGCCGCCGGAGACGAAGATCACCGGAATGTTCAGGCGCATTGACGCCATCAGCATCCCCGGGGTGATTTTGTCACAGTTGGAGATACACACCATGGCATCGGCACAGTGGGCATTGACCATGTATTCGACAGAATCGGCAATCAGCTCGCGCGAAGGCAGTGAGTAGAGCATGCCGCCGTGGCCCATGGCGATGCCGTCGTCGACGGCGATGGTGTTGAATTCTTTGGCGATCCCGCCGGCGGCTTCGATTTCTCGTGCCACCAGCTGGCCAAGATCTTTGAGGTGTACGTGCCCCGGTACGAATTGGGTGAAGGAGTTCACCACCGCGATGATCGGTTTACCGAAGTCTTCGTCTTTGACGCCGGTGGCGCGCCACAGTGCGCGGGCGCCAGCCATGTTGCGGCCATGGGTGGTGGTGGCTGATCTGTATTTTGGCATTTCCTTGTCCTTGTTACTTCGCTTGTGGGTATACGTAATCTAACCAGCCCCACTTGTCTTCGGTGGTGCCGTTGAACAGGCCGAAGTAAGCTGCTTGTAGATCTTGGGTGATCGGGCCGCGTTTGCCGGCGCCGATGTCGATACGGTCAATGCTGCGCACCGGCACAATTTCTGCGGCGGTACCGGTCATAAACACTTCGTCCGCCAGGTAAAGGGCTTCGCGCGAAATGTTGGCTTCGCGCACTTCGTAGCCTTTGTCGCGGGCGATGGTCATGATCGAATCGCGGGTGATGCCCGGCAGAATGGCGGCGGTCGCTGGTGGGGTGGTCAACACGCCGTTTTTGATCACGAAGATGTTCTCGCCTGCCCCTTCTGACAGGTAACCGTCAACGCTGAGCGCGATGCCCTCATCGTAGCCGTGACGACGCGCTTCACCACCGACCAGCAGCGATGACAGGTAATTGCCGCCGGCTTTGGCGGAGGTCGGAATGGTGTTGGGTGCCGCGCGGTTCCAACTGGAAATCATGGCGTCGACGCCGTTTTCCAGCGCTTCTTCCCCCAGATACGCGCCCCAGGGGAACGCAGCGATGATCACGTCCATTGCGGTGTCGGCAGGCGGGCAAACGCCAAGGCCGACGTTGCCGACAAACGCCAGCGGACGAATGTAGGCGCTATCGAGTTTGTTTTCGCGTAGGGTTTCGCGGGTCGCTTCCATCAGTTCATCGACCGAGTAAGGGATCGGGAAGCGGTATATCTTGGCGGAATCCTTGAGGCGCTGCGCATGTTCACGATGACGGAAGACAATCGGTCCGTTTGGCGTGTTGTAACAACGGACGCCTTCAAATACGGAGGTGCCGTAGTGCATCGCATGGGTCAGCACGTGAACGTTCGCTTCTGCCCAAGGGACCAGCTTGCCGTTAAACCAAATGTATTCTGCTGTTTTTGTTGCCATCATTGCCTTCCTTATGCGCAAACTTTGTGTTGTAAGTTGTTGTTCGGGAGTTCGTTACTCTTGATTAAAGTAACGTCAACGCTGCGAATATCCCACAACTTTTCTATCTGATTGGTCAGGAATGAGATAGGGCGGTCGCTGTCGACAATGATTTCCACACTGGCAATTTTGCTGGCGTGATTCTGGGTCGCGGCGACCTGTTTGATCACAAAACCCCGGTGGCGGGTGACACGCAGTACACGTTCCAGCAGCACGGGTTTATCATCCGCTTTGATGTCTATCAGGTATCTTTCCATGTTAGGTGTTCTCCAGCATGTCATTGTTTGAAGCGCCCGGCGGAACCAGCGGCCAGACATTTTCTTCTTCATCGATCAGCACGTGCAGCAGGTAGGCGGTTTTACTCGCCAGCATTTCTTCCAGGGCGGGCAGCACATCCTCTTTACGGGTGATGGTTTTTCCTGGAATATCAAACGCCTTGGCCAGCATCACGAAATCCGGGTTGTCATCGAGAATGGTCTCACTGTGGCGACCGTCAAAGAACAGTGACTGCCACTGACGCACCATGCCGAGACGCTGGTTGTTGAGCAATACCATCTTGACTGGGATCTGGCGGCGTTTGAGTGTGCCGAGCTCCTGCACGTTCATCATAAATGAGCCGTCTCCTGAAATAAGGATAGACTGATCATCGGGTCTTGCGACCGCGGCGCCCATGGCGGCCGGCAGGCCGAAGCCCATGGTGCCCAGACCGGCAGAAGTGATGAAATTCTGCGGTTCGCGTGGCTGAATGTGCTGCGCGGCCCACATCTGATGCTGGCCGACATCGGTCGACACGATGGCGCTGTCCGGCATCATGTCGGATAGCTGCTTCAGCAGCAGTGGGGCATAGATCAGTTCGCCCGGATGGTCATAGCACCATTTGAATCCGCTGCGCAGGCTTTCGCTGTGGTGAACCCAAGGGGAGATATCCTGGGTCAGTTCCAGTTTTGGCAGCAGATCGACGATTTCCCCGCGCAGCGGCGCATGTGCCTCGCGCAACTTATGAATTTCGGCAGCGTCGATGTCGATATGGATGACTTTGGCGTGTGGCGCAAAGGTATCGAGTTTGCCCGTCACCCGGTCATCAAAACGTGCACCGACGGCAATCAGCAGATCACACTCCTGTACCACCAGGTTGGCGGCTTTGGTGCCGTGCATGCCCAGCATACCGAGATAGTGGGGATCGTGGCGTTCGATGGTGCCAAGGCCCTTGAGCGTGCTGACGGTGGGCATCGGATTGAGACGCAGGAACTCGCGTACCGCGTGTGTGGCTTTGGCCAGTTGGACCCCGCCGCCGACGTACAACACCGGACGGGTACTTTGGGATAACAGGGTTTGAGCTTTGACCAGAGCATCATCGCTGGCTCGGGGGGCGGGAGGTGGAGTAAAGGGAGGCAGTACCGTAACTGGTGTCTGGGCCAACTGGACATCTTTGGCGATATCGACAATGACCGGACCGGGTCGGCCTGTTTTGGCCACTTCGAACGCTTCGGCCAGCGTTGGCGCCAGTTCCTCGATGTCGGTCACCAGATAACTGTGCTTGGTACACGCCAGTGACATGCCAATGACATCCATTTCCTGAAACGCATCGGTCCCGATGTGAGAGCTGGCGACCTGGCCGGTGATGGCGACTAAGGGGATGGAGTCGAGAAAAGCATCGGCCAGACCTGTCACCAGATTGGTGGCGCCCGGCCCGGAGGTGGCCATACAGACTGCCACGTCCTGAGTGGCCCGGGCCATTCCGATGGCGGCCATGGCCGCGCCTTGCTCGTGACGGCAGAGGATATGTTCTACCCCGCCGTCGTACAAGGCATCGTAGATTGGCATGATGGCGCCACCCGGATAACCAAACACGGTTTGGATGCCTTGTTGTTTTAATGCGGCTACGACTAATTGAGCACCTGTCATCGTAAGCCTCCCTGACTACCCTGGTAGCCTTGTTGTGTTGTGTTGCACGGCATGTGCGCTCCCGTTCTTCCTGTCATTCTCGACTTGTCGTTATGTGTCCATTGCAGCTTCTTGAGCTGTAAAAAAACCCCCGGACTTTTCAGTGCGGGGGTTTTTTTGAATTTGTGGTTATTTGTCGCCCACAATCCCCCGCGCGGTACCAATCAGGACCACGATAATCAGGGTAATAAGTGCGTTGAAGCGGGCGTTAATCGTCATTATTTTTTTCGTCTTGTTGTGTTGCGTAAATATGGTACGAAACGGTTTGCGTCTCTAGTGTTAACACACCTTTCTGTTAATTGACAAGCAAAAACTCATTCTTTTTTCACATTCCGTCAGCATTTGTACGCGCTATATAACAAGGTTGCTCGATCGTATTCGTGCCGATAACAGGGATGAATGGTTTGTAATCAGTAACAAGGAAGGTTTATGGGCTTAGCCATTATCCACAGCCGTGCCAGTGTCGGGGTGGAAGCGCCGCCGGTGACGGTGGAAGTACACATCAGTAACGGAATGCCGGGTTTCACCTTAGTGGGGTTGCCGGAAACCACCGTCAAAGAAGCCAAAGATCGGGTGCGCAGCGCGATCATCAACTCGCGTTTCGAGTTTCCGGCCAAACGGATCACGGTCAATCTTGCGCCGGCGGATTTGCCCAAAGAGGGCGGCCGTTTTGATCTGCCAATTGCGCTCGGAATACTGGCCGCTTCAGAGCAGCTGCCGCGCACTCGTCTGAACGAGTGCGAGTTTGTCGGCGAGCTGGCGTTATCCGGCGCGCTCCGGCCGGTCAAAGGGGTATTGCCAGCAGCCCTGGCGGCCAAGTATATTGGCCGCGCGCTGATCGTGCCGCATGACAATGGCGATCAGGCGGCGTTGGTGGGGGCCGCACCGCATAAATCGGCGCAGGCGCTGCTAGAGGTGTGTGCGGATCTGTGTGGCCAGCAGGCGCTGGGGTTGCATCGGTCACCTGACCAGGGTGAACGCCGTGCATCCGGACGGGATTTACAGGACATTATCGGCCAGCAACAGGGCAAACGCGCGCTGGAAATCGCCGCGGCGGGTAATCACAACCTGCTGTTTCTGGGTCCGCCCGGAACCGGTAAAACCATGTTGGCGTCGCGATTGTGCGATCTGTTGCCGGAGATGAATGATGAAGAGGCGATGGAGACAGCTTCGATCGCCTCCCTTACCCAGCAGGAGATTAATCAGCACAACTGGAAACTGCGTCCGTTTCGCGCGCCGCACCATTCCAGTTCGATGGCTGCGTTGGTGGGCGGCGGCTCGGTGCCCCGTCCGGGGGAAATTTCGCTGGCACACAATGGCCTGCTGTTTCTCGACGAGATGCCGGAGTTCGAACGCAAGGTGTTGGATTCGCTGCGTGAGCCGCTGGAATCCGGGGAGATCATCATTTCACGAGCTCAGGGGAAGACCCGCTTTCCGGCCCGTTTTCAGTTGGTTGGGGCGCTCAATCCCAGCCCGACGGGCTACTACGAAGGCAATCAGGCACGGGTCAACCCGCAAATCATCCTGCGTTATCTGAGCCGTCTGTCCGGGCCGCTGCTGGATCGGTTTGATATGTCGATCGAAATTCCGTCCCTGCCACAGGGCACGTTGGCGGAAGGCGGCGATCGCGGTGAGCCGACGGAGGTGGTTCGCGGTCGGGTGGCGCAGGCCAGAACGCAGATGCTCAGCCGCAGCGGGAAAGCCAATGCTTTGCTTGGCAGTCGGGAAATTGAGCGCCACTGCCCGCTGGCGAAAGCCGATGCGCAGTTTCTTGAAAGTGCGCTGCACCGGTTGGGGCTGTCGATTCGAGCTTATCACCGTATCATCAAAGTGGCGCGCACCATTGCGGATCTGGAAGGGACCGAACAGATTGCACGGCCCCATTTGGCGGAAGCATTGGGATACCGGGCAATGGATCGGCTGCTCAAACAGCTCACCGCGCAGGCGGTGTGAGGATCAGAAGGTGTAGTTGACACCCAGCGAGAGCAAGTATTCCGACGCGTCGTAAAAGTCGAGGTTGGCACTGGTTTCGCTGTAGCCGCCAAGGGCCACCAGTGACCAGTTCTGCCAACCGAACGGTTGCTGATATTCGTAAGCGGCAAACAGGCTTAGTTCATCTTCGTCGCGCGCGCGGCCGTTGAAGGTGGCAGCGCCATGCTCAAAATCACGTGTGGCGTACCCAGCCGTCAGAGCCAGATTGTGCGCGCCGAACGATTGGAACAGGCTGAGTTCCGCGCCGTATTGGTCATAACTGTTGGCGCGGCCGTCGGCATCAAAGTGGATGTAGGTCGCGGCCGGCATCAGGAACACGCTGCGGCTTAACGGCAGACGATACTGAGCTTTGGCGTAGTAGAGGTCGCCATCGCGTCGCAGGTCGCGGTCGGTGACGTCATCGTGGTCAACGTCTTTCTGGCCGTAGGCAAAGTCCAGCGTCAGAGGCGTGCCGCCGATGTTGTCGAGTTTAAAACGGTAGGCGATGCCGTCCACATCGGTCTCTTTACGCGCGACGTCGGTGGCGTACGGATTGCGCCATACTTCACCAGAGAGAATAGTGGGTAACACGGATACGTCGACGATGGTGCCACCGGGCATTTGATACTTGTACCCCAGTTCAAACGCCAGTGTCCCGACCGCGATGTCTTCACGCGAGGTACCGGCGTAGATCTGTTGCTGGCGGGCGCTGCCGAAGGTATAGGCGACGCTGCCAAGTGGTGCCAGCAGGAAACCACTCTCAGAGCTGGCTTCGTGATCGAGTGAGCGGATGGTTTTGTCGCCGTCGGTATTAAAATTGGAGGTGCTTGAGGTGTAACCGACGTTGAATGCAATTTCGCCGCTCAGGCCTGCTTGTGGGGCCAGCGCTGCGTGAACTGGTAAGGCCAGCACACTCAGTGAAAAGATGGGGATCGCACGCATCATGCGTTAAGCTCCTTGTTTTTGATGATAAATGTCGCAACTGTCTGTTGCATTTGTGCAGGCACGAGCACAATAAAACTAATCAGACCATTGGTCTGGCGATTCCAATGTGAATTGGGCCTTGTATAATTACACGCTGTTTTATTGTTCACATTTCTGGCGCGTTAATCAATCATGTTGGCTTATCTTATCCTGATCCTGAATGTTTTCCTGGTGGCACTGAACTCTGCGGTGTGTTCTGTGGTGATCTGTCTGATTGCAATTTTGAAGCTGCTGCTCCCCACACCGGCGCTGAAAGCAAAAGGGACACAGTTGGCCAATCGGGTGATGTGGTTGTGGGCGAGCGTGAATCATGCAGTGCTGAATCTCACCAACCAGATTGAGTGGGACGTTCAGGGACTGGATGGGCTGAAAAAAGATGGCTGGTATCTGCTGATCAGCAACCACCTCAGCTGGACTGACATCGTCGTGCTGTGTGGCGTATTCAAAGATAGCTTGCCGATGCCGAAGTTTTTTCTCAAACAGCAACTGCTCTATGTGCCCTTTATCGGCATGGGTTGCTGGGCTCTGGATATGCCGTTTATGCGCCGCTATTCGCGTGAATATCTGCTGCGTCATCCGGAAAAGCGCGGCCAGGATCTGCTCACCACCCGTCGCTCCTGCGCCAAATTCCGCCACACCCCGACCACGGTGGTGAATTATGTCGAGGGCACCCGTTTTACCGCAGAGAAGCAGGCGGCCAGCCGTGCTGGCTATCAGCATCTGTTGGCGCCGAAATCCGGTGGGATTGCCTACACCCTGGCGGCGATGGGTGAGCAGTTTGATAAGATCATCGACGTCACGCTGGCGTACCCCGACAACCGCGACAAACCGTTTCGCGATGCGCTCATGGGGCGGATGCGAAAAGTGGTGGTGCATGTCAAAGTGCTGCCCGTGGATGAGCAGGTGCAGGGCGACTATTTCAATGACAAACCTTACAAGCGCCAGTTTCAGCACTGGCTGGGGCAGCTATGGCAGGACAAAGACGCCCGGCTGGCGCAGATTTACCGCCGCGCGCCCGACGAATCGCTGTCGAAAGCGCGGTGCACGCAGCAGCCGTAACGGTCGCTGTGAAAAAAACCAGCCACAGCGGCTGGTTTTTTTGTGTCTGCGAATTACTTGAGTGTCAGCAGGTAGTTAACCAGTTCGAAGTATTGGTCAAGTGACTGCAGTCCCTGTGTTTGAACCAGGTACTTGTTGTTAACAATCACGGACGGTACGCCGCGCAGACCCGCGTCCTGGAACTGTTTGTCAGAGCGGCGCACCATCGAGTCGACGGCAAAGCCGTTGAATGCGGCATCGAACTTCTTGCCATCCACACCTTCATCGATGAAGATCTGGCGTAGTTCTGCGGCGTCTTTAGGTGGCTTACGCAGGTTGTGAATGCGGTTGAACATCACCGGCACCATTTTGTCTTCCACGCCGAGAACCACCATGGTCGCGTAGGCTTTACTCATGGTTTCGCCCATGTTGCCACCCATGAACGAGACGTGATTTTTCTGCAAAGTAGCGTTCGCAGGCAGACGCTGTTTGAGTTGCTGAATGACAGGCTCAAACTCGTTACAGTGCGGACAGTAAAACGAGAAAAACTCGCTCACGGTCGGCTTGGCCGCGGGCTCAAGATTGTCGACCTGGGTGTAGTTGACGCCTTCTTTAAACTGAGCCGCGTGGGCGCTCAGGCTCAACATCAGTGTTGCAGCAAAGGCAAACAGCTTTTTCATTGTGTTCTCCATGATTTCTTGTCTAACGGCTAATAGTGTGGCATCAGAGACAGCGGCGCTTCGCCTAAAGCGGCGATCTGCTCTTTAAACGCCAGGACCTGACTTTCCCAATACTTTGGATCATCAAACCAGGGGAAAGCAATCGGAAATGCGGGATCCTGCCAGCGTTTTGCTAGCCATGCCATGTAATGCACCATTCGTAGACCACGCAATGGCTCGATAAGTTTCAATTCGGCCGGATTGAAATCGCAAAACTCCTGGTACGCGTCCAGAATGACATCCAACTGCATCAGTTTGTCACCGCGCTCGCCACTGAGCAGCATCCACAAATCCTGCACGGCCGGGCCATTGCGGCTGTCGTCCAGATCGACAAACATCGGCCCGTCGCGCCACAGAATGTTACCCGGGTGGCAGTCACCGTGCAGCCGGATAAGCTGAGCATCCGGACGCCAGTGTTGCTCCAGCTCGGTGATCAACAGATCGAGGTCGTTAAAAAATGCCGTTTGCAGATGCGGCGGAATAAACGGCGACTGTTGCAGCAGTGCCCGCGGCTGATAAAGGTATTCGTCCAGGCCGAGGGTCGGGCGGTGCTGGAATGGCTGTCGGCTGCCGACTTTGTGGATCCGGCCGAGAAAGCGCCCAACGCCTTCGAGCTGGTCAAGGTTGTCGACCTCAAACTGACGCCCGCCGACGCTGGCAAACAGCGCAAACAGATACTCCTGGTAGTGATGCAACGTGGCGCCGTGTAAGCGTACGGGTGGGGCGACTGGAATGTCGGCTTCCAACAGCTCCTGGGTGAAGTCGTGTTCTTCCTGAATTTGCTCAGGGCTCCAGCGCCCGGGGCGATAGAACTTGACCACAAAACGGCGCCGGTCTTCATCACTGAACTGATAGACGCGGTTTTCGTAGCTGTTGAGCGGCAGAAATCCCGACTCGGCGCGAATGCCGATGCTTTCGAGGGCATACCACATAAAATCCGGAGTCAGGGCGTCAAAATTAAAGGCTTGTTCGGTCATATAAATGCTTGATTGATAAAACTCCCTTAATACTAGCATGAGTTGACCGCTTTCCGGTGGGCAATAAAAAAGGCTCATTGCTGAGCCTTAATCGAGCGGGTTAGAGCTTCTTAATAAAGCGGCTTTCCACTTCGGTGGTAAAGTCCTGTTCATCTGACAGCACAAACTGAATGGTGGCGATCGGTTTGCTCAGGCTGTCCGGGTTGACCCCGAGGCTCATTGGCAGGTTGTACACTTCACCGGGCTGGACTTGCACGGTTTGTTTGCCATACCAGGAGACATCACTTAACCCTTTCACGCTGAGTTGATACTCCTGCAACTGCTGGGTCTTATTGATGATTTTCAGCGTGTAGGTGTTTTCTACTTCGCCGGCGCCGTTCATGCGGAACAACTGGTTGCGGTCTCGCAGTACGCTCAGGCCCGCTGGATCGACACTGGCGACTTGAGCAAAGAACAGACCGATCATCAGCACCATGACGGCGCCGTAGCCAAGCAGTTTTGGCCGCATGACCTTGGTGTGTTTACCGCCCAGGCGATGTTCGGTGGTGTAGCTGATCAGCCCTTTGGCGTACCCCATCCGCTCCATGGTGTTGTCACAGGCATCAATACAGGCACCACAGTTGATGCACTCGTATTGCAGTCCATCGCGGATATCGATCCCAGTTGGGCAGACCTGCACACACAGATCGCAGTCAATACAGTCGCCCAGTCCGAGCGCTTTGGGATCGGCTTTGCGCGGACGGGGACCGCGTTGCTCGCCGCGTTGGTTGTCATAACCGACGATGAAGGTGTCTTTGTCGAACATGGCGGACTGGAAACGGGCGTAAGGACACATATGGATGCACATGATAGAGCGCATCCAGCCGGCGTTCCCATAGGTACAAGCGGCAAAAAACAGGATCCAGAAAACCGGCCAGAAGCTGGCGCTGAGGGTAAAGAAATTGATCACCAAATCCCGCATTGGCACGAAGTAGCCGACAAAGGTGAACCCGGTGGCGAGAGCGATCCCCAGCCAGGCTGCGTGTTTGGCGGTTTTGCGCAGCGCCAGATTGGCGGTGAGTTTGCCTGCGTCCTGTTTACGGCGTTTGTTGGCACTGCCTTCGAGCTTTTCCTCGAACCAGATGTACATGAAGGTCCACACCGTTTGCGGGCACAGATAGCCACACCACACCCGGCCGAGGAAAGTAGTGATAAAGAACAGGCCGAAAGCAGCAATCATAAACAGCAGCGCCAGCAGGGTCAGATCCTGCGGGTAAAGGGTGGTACCGAAAAAGTTGAACTGCTGATTACCGATATCCAGCAAAATCGCCTGGCGATCGCCGTATGGAATCCAGGGAATGGCAGCAAACAGCACCAGCAAAAACCAGCCACCGTAGCGGCGCAATTGCTGATAGGTGCCTTTGCTCTCGCGGACATAGATGCGGTTGCCGGGATTAAACCTGTCTTGGTTCCCTTTGTGGGTCTTGGGATTAAAGGTTTTGGGCGTCACATCTTTGATGTCGATTTTATCCTGACTCATTACGCTTCCTTCTTGAGC
>NZ_WXWP01000223.1:0-5623 GCF_009904765.1 Vibrio sp. V39_P1S14PM300 | reverse complement strand
GTGCTGAAATGGTTGGTTTCGTTACACTTTCGCCACCTTCAAATAACAATTAAAGTTTTACAATGAAAAAGTTAATTCCGCTGCTGGCGTTAGTCGCTGCAACCAGTGTTTACGCATCAGGATCTGACCTGAAAGCGACCATGAAAGAGATGCGTGTTGAGTTTAAACATGCGGCTGAAGCACAGAATATTGAAGAGATGGACGCGCCGGTTGCGAACCTGACTCAGTTGGTAAATCAGGCCAAACTGGGTGTCTACCCACCTGAGAAGCAAGACCTTTATGAAGAAGGGTTTACTAAGCTAACTGTGGCGTTAGATGGTGTTAAAGCACATCTTCAAGCCGGTGAGCTTGAGCAAGCGAAAGAAGCGCTACGTCAGGTTGACGATCTGCGAGTTGAATACCACGATAAACGTAATCCAAGCATTTGGAGCAAGCTGTTTGGCTAAAGGTTTGTGCTGTTACTCAGGCGTGACTCCTGTGGGAATTGCGCCTGCAAAAAAGGCAACAGTAGTAAGCCGATCACCGCGGCACAAACGGATATGGTGACAAAGAATCCTGTCCAATGGTAATACTCCATGATCAATGCGAGTGGGTAACCAGCCAGAGCCGCACCCATATAAGCAAATAAACCAACAAAACCCGTAGCAGCTCCTGCCGAATCTTTGTGTGAGCATTCTGCCGCTGCCATGCCAATCAGCATCTGCGGGCCGAATACGAAGAATCCGATGGTAAAAAAGCCAGCGGACTGAAATACGAAATTGGTCAGTGGCATTAGCCACAACGCAGCGACCGAAAGAAAAATACCCATAGCGAAAATCAGGTTCATCGGGCCACGGTTACCTCCAAACAGACGGTCGGATCCCCATCCCGCGACCAAAGAGCCAATAAATCCCCCGACTTCAAACAGAGACAGTGCCGCATTCGCATTGATCAGGCTGTAGCCGTGTTGTTCTGTCAGGTAAAGATTACCCCAATCGTTGATTGCCGTGCGCACGATGTAGACCAGGACATAACTGAAAGCCAACAGCCAAATGTATTTGTTATTAAACACATAAGCTTTAAGGATCTCCGCCGGTTTGAGGCCCTGACCTTCATTTTCCTGAGCCAGCTCTAGCGGGTCTTTACGCCACTGTCCTACGGTTGGCAAGCCCATGGAAGTCGGCTTATCCCGCAAGCGCCAGCAGAGCAGGAGCCCAATTAATACACCGATCACACCGGGGACGATAAACCCTTGTCGCCAACTGTAGTGCAAGGTGAGGTATCCCACCAGCAACGGAATCATGGCGCCACCAACGTTATGTGCGGTATTCCATATTGCCCAACGGAATCCCCGCTCCGAACGCGAATACCAGGTCGTGAGCAATTTGGAGCAAGGTGGCCAGCCCCAACCTTGAAACCAGGCGTTCATCACCCACAGGCAGATAAATGCAGCAATTGAGCTCGACAGGCCAAACAGAATGTTGATGATGCCAGTGGCGATTAACCCCAACCCCATGAAGTATCTTGGATTGGAGCGGTCCGAAATGATGCCGGAGAGAAATTTAGACAGCCCGTACGTGACATAAAACAGAGTACCGATGATGCCGATGTCACCTTTATCCAACCCTAAGTCGGCGATCATGGCTGGCATGGCGTAATTAAACGTTTTACGCGTTAGATAAAACCCCGCATAACCCAAGTACATTCCGAGCATGATGTGTAGCCGCCAGTACTGGTATTTTTCACGAGTCTGAGCTTCATTCAGTGTCGCTGTGTAGGTCGGCATTGCGCGTAAAAGTCCGAACATTCCTGGCCTCATATTCTTGGTATTTGCACACGAATATGTGTGCCATTGGGTTGTGCACTTTCTGTGGTATGGCTGACAAGACTAAACTGGCCACCAAGAGCCTGAACTCGTTCTTGCATACCCCTTAAGCCGAGACCTTTCATTGAATCCTGAGGTTTAAATCCGATACCATTGTCCTTGATATCGAGGACAACCAGCTCGCTCAGACAAACCATAATGCGAATGTGACTGGCATGAGCGTACTTCTGGGCATTATTCAGCGCTTCCTGGCACAGCCGATAGAGGGTGACGCTGGTGGCATCATTCAGGGAGTCTGATTCTCCTTGCCACTCTATGGTCACATCTGTGCCTATGTGCTCAAACTCCATTTCTCGGACCAGTTGTTCTATGGCTTCGACCAGATTGAGGTCATCCAGCGTTTTGGGGCGCAAACGGGTGAGCAGGCCTTTGGTGGTGTCATAAACATTCAATGACAACGACTCAATCGTATCCGCACAATTGACGCCCATCTGATTGGTTTCAACACGTTTGATGATACTTGCTTGAGTGCGGATCGCAGTAATGTTCTGACCGATTTCGTCATGCAGTTCACGCGCCACTTCTTTACGTACGGATTCTTCCGCCTTTACTAGCTGCCGTGACAGGCTCTGATTGCGTGATAGCTCGTTACGCAGTTGCTGGTTTAAGTCTCGCTGGCGTTGCACCGTCATACCGAGCAAAATCCCCGTCAGAGTTTGGGCAGATAGGGACAAGAGAAGATCCGTGATTTCCAGTTGAGATACGCCACTGCGCGCGGCGATCAGCGCGATACTATTGAGCAGCGTGCCGAGTAGGGCACCTTGCCAGCCATAACGAACCGCGAGCAGAATGATCGGAATTGCCAGGCAAAAAGGCGCAAAACGGCGCAGTTCGTCAGGCAAACCGATTTGTAATGCGATACTGGCCGAAAACAGCAGAGAAAACAGCACTACTGGCCGGATCTGAAATTGGATCGGTCGAGAGATAAGATTTGAGGTGAGCGGGATCCAGGTACTCTGGAACAGGTAATTCCAGATCAGATAACAACTCGGAACCAGCATTAAGCCACCGGTAATGCTGACCAGCCAGACCATGTAGATCGATGAGACGTGCGAACTCACTGCCAGTACATTGATAAACGCGGTCGACAGGATCACTGCGGTCATGACGACTAAGCGTCGCCACTGAGAACCAAAATAGTAGCGTTTGGCCAGCCAGGTCACCGGAATGCTGAGCAGACTGGCGCCCAGAATAGTTAACCATTGCGGTTGCTCAAGCAACATCGCCAAAGCGATGGTGAGCAGCCATTCTGCAACGTAAGAGCAGGCCCAAAAGCGTGGACTGGTATGCAGAGTAATCCCGAGTCGTAGCGCAAATGGGAAGAACAGAATTGCCAGCTCTGGATCGTTAACGAAGTAGTATGAGATCACCCACAAACAGAACCAACTGCAACTGATCAGCAACCAGCCACTTAGGGATGTGAGCAGGAAACGGCGCATTACAAGGAGGTGTCCTGAAACAGTTTCGCCAGAGAGACATTATTTTTTACCCCTAGCTTATCCATCGCATTTGCCCGATGTACATGGACGGTTTTATGGCTTAGCCCCAGTTCTGCGGCCACGGCTTTGACTCCCAGGCCGGATGCCAGCATTTCGCAGACCTGACGCTCTCGTTTGGTCAATTGCGCCAGTGAAGGGCGGCTTTTTGGGGTTGCCAGCTTCAGGGCAATATCCGGCGTCAGGTAGCAGCCGCCGCTGGCGCTGGTGCGTACCGCCTGGATAAGCTCATCCGGACTACAACGTTTACTCAGGTAGCCCAGTGCACCAGCTTCCAACGCTTTTTCAACCATGGCTGGTGAGTCATGCACGCTGAGCATCACGCAAGCGATGCCGGATGGCAGCTCCTGCAGCAAAGTGAGCCCGCTCTCGTCTGGCATTGAGATGTCGAGAATACAGACGTTGGCGCCAGAGCCGGGTAAACCCCGTCGCGCTTCCGCAACCGAGCCGAATTCACCCACAATGTGAATATCCGTTTCCAGTCCGAGTAACTGGGCAAAACCGGACCGGACGATAATGTGATCATCTACGAGCGCGACATTAATCATAAGTGAGATTCTAACTGGACAAGAAAGCGGCATAACTTAGCGCCGGGATGGCGATTACGCAACCGAATTGATCAATAAAATGGGCCAGAAAATAAAAAAGCACGCCAACTGAATAACAGATGACGTGCCATTGGGGAAAGGTGAGCGATTAAGCCTGACGTTCAGCCAACTCTAGCTTCTTCGCACGGCGGATCTTTTTTTCTTCGGCAATCGCAACGAATGCCAGCAGAACAATACAGATCATCGCGGATGTATCCAGCGCAGCGAACGTGCCTTTCCAACCGGTTAGACCGAAGATTGGTGTACCGTCAGCGATCATACCGAGGCCGAGCTTAGCGAAGCTGTCGCCAATCAGGTAAGCGAACGTTCCTTTGATGCCATCCGCCACACTAATGGCTTTTTTCGGCACGAAACCAACCGCAGCCACACCGATCAGAAGTTGTGGACCAAACACCAGGAAGCCGAGTACGAACAGAGAAGCCAGATACATAAACTCATTAGCGGCGTGCTGGTAGAATTCCAGTGATACGATGATCAGCCCCAGTGAAACACAAGCAACCAAGGCGCGACGGCCATTGGCAAGATCTGACAGGTAGCCCCACATCAGTGTGCCAACCAGTGCACCAACTTCAAACAAGGTAAAGCCGGAGATGGCGGTTTCTTTAGATAAGCCCAATTCCTGATAGGCATAAACTGTAGACCATTGATCGATACCGATACGAACGATGTACAGGAAGATGTTGGCGAAACACAATAGCCAGATCACTTTGTTTTTTAGCACGTATTCAACAAAGATCTCACGTTTGGTCATCTGTTTCTCTTCGGCTGTAGTGTCTTCCTCGCTCACCGGCTCATCAAACAGCTCTTCAACCTTACCCAGACCATAAGCCTCAGGTGAGTCGCTGCCAAAACGCAGTCCGACAAAGCCGACGATAAGCGCAATGATCGACGGGAAGATAAACATACCGATAACATGACCATCAAACAGGACGTTCGCACCAAACAGCGCCACACCTGCAGCCCCCGCGCCACCAACGTTGTGCGACATGTTCCATAGCCCGAGGTACGAACCACGCTTGTTGCGCGGCGTCCATTTGGTGATGGTTGAATAGCTTGATGGGCCACCGGTACTCTGGAAGAAACCGCTTAGTGCGTAGAATGCCACCATCAGAAACAGACTGGCGCTGCCACCACCCATGCTGAAACTGAAACCGAGCATAGCTAGGCCCGACAAAATCAGCATAAACGGCAGGAACTGCTTGGTGTTTTTGCCATCGGCGTAATAAGAGACAACGGTTTTACCGATCCCGTATGTGATCGAGAACCCAAGACCGATCAAACCCAGTTCTGTCATCGACAGGCCATAGGTGGAGATCATGTCGTTTTGGGCGACGTTGAAGTTTTTGCGAATCAGGTACATCGTCATGTAACCGATAAACACCACCAGGTAAGACTGGATAAATGGCTTGAACCACATTTTGCGGCGGATCTCCACCGGCAGATCTAAGGTCGGTTTACGGACCTGTTCGAGTAGTTTAAACATGCGGAATCCTCAGACTCAGAAGTTGTCGCCGGGCTGGAAAGGGCCGGCAAATTAAAATGTGTTTACGCTGGCGAGAAGTGTAAGCCTGAGAGAAATGCATGACCTGAGAGCGAGACTTAGAAAAACTAGGAATATTTCCTAGAAATAGAATTGTCAGTAATAAAGCGTGAAT
>NZ_WXWP01000035.1:0-5672 GCF_009904765.1 Vibrio sp. V39_P1S14PM300 | reverse complement strand
GTGAGGGATTTATGAAATATTTAGCAACGGCATTGCTGGTCGCTTTATTTGCGGTTCCTGCCAGTGTTAGCGCGTCCAATAGCGCAGGGAAAGTATTCGGCGCCGGTATTGATTGCACGTTTAACGACGGTTCTGTCAAGCAGTTACCACGCGCGTTGTGCAAAGCCTATGGTGGCAGCCACAAATAGCACCAGAGCGCGGCACCAAGTGTCGCGCTGCCCATCAAGGGTGGAAATCGAAGTCCATGCCGATAAACGCCTGCCATCCTCGCTCCCATTCGGCTCTAAGCATGGTTTTATTCTCGGCACCAGCACACTGGCCGATATACCGAACTCCAGCCCGGCCTTTATCAAACGCTTTGAACGGATCACAGTAAACTGCTTTCCCTTCCTGGTATCCCTGACGATAATCTGTTTCAATAAATGAACGTTTGGTTTGCGCTTGTTGGATCTCTGTGAGTGCCTGACTCTGATAGGCATACCCATTCGATCCCAAGCGATAACCTTGCTTATACCAAAACTCATCGTCGGATTGCGGTGCTGTACTGCACCCTGCGGTGAACAACAGTGCGATTAAAACTGTATTGCGCATGACCATTCGAGCCTCCAAATAAAAAATGGGCAGATAAAACATCTGCCCATTTATATGTCACTGTATACGAATTATTTCACTGTGAACGGGATGGTTAACATCAGTTTGAAGTCCGTCTCGTCCTGGAACAAGTTGGTGTAACCTGCCCAGCTAGGTGCATCAGTATCGTTAAAGTATTCAGTGTAGTAGAAGCTGATGTTGGCGTCTTTCAGCGCTCCGCCCTGAATCGCGTAGTTCGCAAACAGGCTGTATGCGTACTCTTTCAGATCATCGTAGCCTTGCGCTTCTGAGCCAAAGCCGTAAGCACCGTTGATACCCGCACTGAAACCTGTCGCGCCGATGTCAGAGAAGTCACGACTTGCAGACAAGAAGAACGCCAGCTCTTCATCGTGGTTGTAGTCTGAACGGTTGTTCCACCAGATCTCGTAAGCACCGTTTGAACCGCCGTACTGGCTGGTCAGACGGTAAGCCAGGTTACCGGACAACGCATCGTCTTTAGCTTCAGCTGACGTATAGGTGGCTTCAGCACGGTAAGAGTATTGACCTGAAGAGAAGCTGGACAGGAACGCCAGTTGGTAAGCCGTGCTATCGTATTGCTCATCGTCATCCACCACGTACAACTGAGGAGACCAGTACAAACCGCCCTCTGTAGTACCTTTCACTTTGAAGTGCGCGTTCACGCGGTCGCCGTCAGACAGGGCGCCGTAGGCAGCGTCAAACGAAATCCCGTTGCTCAAGGTGTAACGAGCACCGATCGAGTAAGCGGTACCCGCGTCGTCGCCGTCAGTAGTCTGGAAATCATAAGTTTCTTTAAACCAAGGTGCTTTGTACTCGTCGGCAACAACCAGGCCCACAGCCAGGTTACCGAACGTGCCACCGAGTTCACCACCACGATACGTGCCTGGCGCAAATGACCAGTTCACACCCAACGTGCTCGGAACAGAAGGCTGGAAGTAACCCAGTTTGGCTGTGACTGCATCACCAAACTTAAACTTCAGCGCTGCGGTCGCAAAAGACACCCCATTGTCGGTACAATCAGCATCCCAAGTACCCGTACACTTACTGTCATCCGGCACTTTATCGTACGGGTTATTTACACCCCAGAAGTTCATCTCATGGTCAGGACCGCCGTCTTGCCACATATCGAATGTGCTGTAGATCACCGCATCCAGACCCACGACGTCAGCGACATAACCTGAATTGAAACCCAGATTGGCAAACACCGAACCGTGGTCCAGGTTGGTCACCTTTTTGGTGTCGTTTCCGTTTGCATCGGTACCGGCACGGTCACGAGCGCGCATGAAAAAGTTCAGGTTACCGCTGACGGTCGATTCTGAGAAAAACTCAGACACTTCGCTCGCGTATTCTGGACCTACTGGATCTTCTGCCACCGCAGGTGCTGCTGCCATTGCACTCAGCATTGCAGCAGTGACAGCTGAAACTTTAAAAAATTTGTCCATGGAAAACTCCTAAAAATGGCTATAGCTGTTTTTGTTTCTCACCTTAAGTTGGCCGCCGAAGGGAGAACGCATTTCCTTTTTTCGAAAATCGTTATTCGTCATGAAAATTGATTTTCTTATTTCCTGCATACACGTTGTGTATCCATGCGTTAAGACTAACTTCGCAACAAAAAACATCAACGAGAACTTAATTTCTATCTAAAAAAATATGAGCCGCTACAAATTTTTATCAAGTTAGTGATCAAGATCTTATTTAACTCTGGAACTTCCTATAAATAAAAATATATCCATAACAAACAACAACTTAAAAAAGTTAATATTAATACTAATAGTGAAGTGCGTCGCATACTTATTACGCTAAAGGTGAGGATTCAGAGGAGTTTGAGGAGGATCACAGCAAAAAACACTGTTTACAGCAGGGTCATTTTTTATGAGAAATAAAAAGCCCCGAGAATCACTCTCAGGGCGTTTCGCTATTGCGTGAGGCAAACCGCTAGATAAGATCAAGTAAATCCTGTTCTGTTTTGATCTCAATACCTAAATCTTGTGCTTTCGCCAATTTTGATCCGGCATTTTCGCCGGCAAACAGCACGTCGGTATTCTTTGAAACGCTGCCCGTCACCTTTGCGCCAAGAGCTTGCAGGGCGGCTTTGGCGTCAGAGCGAGAGAGCTGAGTCAGTGTCCCCGTCAGCACCACGGTTTTACCAGCCAGCGGCTGAGGTGTCGATTCATCCGGTGCAGCGACTTGAGGCCAATGGATACCCATTTCAAGCAGTTCCCGAATCACCGCTTGGTTGTTCTCTTCCGCGAAAAAAGCCGTGATATGGCTGGCGACGATCGCACCGATGTCTGGCACCTCAACCAACGCCTCGTGACTTGCTTCCTGAATTTTTTCCAGTGTTTTGAAATGCATGGCCAGATTCGCAGCCGTCGCTTCACCCACTTCGCGGATCCCCAGTGAGTACAAGAATCGCGGTAACGTCGTCTCTTTTGCCTGCTTTAGGGCATCCACAACATTTTGTGCGGATTTAGGCCCCATGCGATCCAGTACCGTCAATACTCCGGCTGACAACTTAAACAAATCTGCCGGGGTGTGAACCATTTCACGATCCACCAGTTGTTCAATGACTTTTTCACCTAACCCATCCACGTCCAGCGCTTTACGTGACACAAAGTGCTTCAATGCTTCTTTACGCTGGGCCTGACACACCAGTCCTCCAGTGCATCGCGCCACCGCTTCGCCTTCCACTCGTTCCACTTCCGACTGACATACCGGACAATGGGTAGGAAAGTGTATGTCTCTGGCGTCGTCTGGGCGACGCTCAAGCACCACCGAAACAACCTGTGGAATCACATCGCCGGCGCGACGGATCACCACACTGTCACCGATTTTAACCCCTAGGCGGGCGATTTCATCGCCATTGTGTAACGTCGCGTTGCTGACCGTCACGCCACCGACAAACACCGGTTCCAGTTTGGCCACCGGGGTAACGGCTCCGGTTCGCCCAACCTGAAACTCGACGTCTTTAAGCAGAGTGATCTCTTCCTGAGCTGGAAACTTATACGCGATCGCCCAGCGCGGTGCGCGGGCAACAAACCCTAACTGCTCCTGAATGTCGATATCATCGACCTTAATCACGACACCATCTATCTCGTACGCAAGTTGATCACGACGCTGCAAAATATCCTGATAATAAGCTTTTACGGCCGTCAAAGAACTCACCTGACGGGTTTCCGGGCACATAGGTAATCCCCAGCCCTTCAGCTGCAGGAAGCGTTGGTAGTGACTGTCCGACAGGTCCGCACCTTCAACCACGCCAACACTGTAAGCATAAAAGTTCAGTGGACGTTTGGCCGTAATCCTTGAGTCGAGCTGCCTCAGGCTTCCCGCCGCCGCATTGCGCGGATTCACAAACGCCTTTTCGCCTTTTTTCAGCGCATCTTCATTAAGTTTGTCAAAACCGGCTTTGGGCATAAACACTTCGCCACGCACTTCAATCCGTGTTGGCCACCCTTGTCCATTCAAGCGTAATGGAATCGCTTTGATGGTGCGGACATTTTCTGTGATGTTCTCGCCCGTGGTACCGTCGCCACGCGTAGCAGCCTGTACCAGCACGCCATTTTCATACAGCAGACTCACTGCGAGACCATCGAGTTTCGGCTCACAGCAGAACGTTTTCACTTCCCCGCCAGACAAACGGTCATTCATCCGCTTGTAAAAACTGTCAATTTCCTCGTCATCAAACGCATTGTCGAGCGAGAGCATCGGAATTTCATGGGTCACGGGTTTGAAACCGTCAAGCGGCATCCCACCAACACGCTGACTTGGCGAATCGACCGTCACCCACTCCGGATGTTCCGCTTCGATATCCAGCAATTCACGCATCAGACGATCGTATTCGGCATCCGGGATCTCCGGGCTGTCTTCCACGTAGTAGCGCACCGCATGGTAATGCAGAGTATTTTTAAGTTCTTCCAGTCGTTCTTGTAGAGAATGAGACATATCAGGGCTCTCATGTGGTGTAGCATTAAAAAAGGCTCCGGGATGGAGCCTTAGGCTAATGATTTTATAACAAATCAGGCCGATTGTGCGGCTTTAAAATCCTGGATTTGCTTGCGGTACGTATCCAGACGAGTTGGTGTCATCAGATTGCGATGATCATCCAGCACGTTACCGCCCATATCATCGGCGATCTGTTGTGCGGTTTTCAGCATCAGTTTGAAGTTCTGATCCGCTTCACCGAAACACGGTAGAGTCATAAAGAAGGAAATCCCTTTGGTGGTAAAATCTGCCGGGTCATCGTGTTGCAGCGTTCCCGGTTGCATCATGTTGGCCACGCTGAACAAAATCTTACCGGTACCCGATAAGTCGGCATGGCGGTGGAAGATGTCCATCTCACCATACAGCAGACCATTTTGCTGCATGCTGTCAAACAGCTTAGTGCCGACAAACGGCTCTTCACCGGCACAGTGTACGTTAAGTACGATCACTTGCATTTCGGGCTCAGGCTTAGGTTCCGGCTCGGTTGGAGCCGCGGCGGTAACCATCGCTTCTTGCGCAGGTTGCTCTTCGACAATTTCGCTGAATGCGTCGGCAAACGGAGCCGGTTGCTTATCGAGCTCCTCATCCAGATCTTTAAAAGCTTTGATTGACGGCAAATCGTCTTCGCTGTTTTCACGATCACTAACGGTCGGCTCAGCAGGCGCCTGATAAGAGCCGGGCTCTGAGGTTGCCGTGCTCACGGCAGCGTCATGGTATCCGTCAATCAATGGATCAGCAGCGGCGGGTTCTACCGAGAAATTCGCAGAGTGCTTGTCCTTGCGGATAATTTCGTAATCATCTTCCGGTGCAAAAGCGCGCTCTTGTGCCTCCGGGGTATCCTCTTCGTCGTGTTCGACATCGATTCTGCCAAGTGGTTTGTCCGCAAATTTGGCTTTGCCCTCTTTCTTACTTGTCCAAAGTCCATGAAATAGCAGCGCAGCAATAGCTAAAGCGCCAACAATAATGAGTACGAATCGCAATTCCTGCATTTTACACTCTCGGTTTCTCGATGTTATTTGGCGTCGATCGCGTGGTCATCGAACGCTTCACCAAGTTTGATGTCAATAGTATTCAGGTTA
>NZ_WXWP01000228.1:0-5707 GCF_009904765.1 Vibrio sp. V39_P1S14PM300 | reverse complement strand
CAGGTACTCTTATGGGGTGTTCCGAATACTTTCGAGTTCATTCCCCCAATACAAAAGTAATTGCAGTGGACTCTGTCGGTTCCGTGACTTTTGGCGTGGAACCTGGGCCCCGATATTTGCCAGGGTTAGGAGCCAGCGTTCAACCTCCTTTTTTTAGTTCATTATATCTGGACATGCTAATACAAGTTCCCGAACAAGATGCTGTGAAGGTATGCCGCGAGCTAGCGGAAAGGTATGGCTATCTTGCTGGAGCGTCAACGGGGACCGTGTTGGCGGGTGTTAGAAGCATCAGCAGATTATTTAAGGAAACAGACAAAGTTGTCGCGATTTCCCCTGATCTGGGTAGTGGATACGTCAATACAGTATATAGCAATGAGTGGTGTGAAGAAAAATTTGGATGTTTAGTTAATGGTGAAAGTCAATAATATGCAAAAGCAATTTGAAGTTATCGGTGGTGAATACATAGAAAACGTTCTCTCCGAATGTAAGAAAGACATATTAGGTGTAATTGAATCAACATATCTGGCCCATGATAATGGTCTTACTGAAAATCCTGATAGTTATTTTTTGAGGTTTAAAGATAAGCCTGAAGCTCGGATTATCGCTTTACCGTCAACAATAAAAGATAGCAGACACTCAATTAATGTCGCAGGTATTAAATGGATATCGAGTTTCCCTAAAAATATTGAGAGCAATTTGCAGAGAGCCTCTGCGGCAATCTTACTAAATGATAGAGAAACTGGTTATCCATTTTGTTTGTTAGAAGGGGCTCAAATAAGCTCAACGAGGACATCTGCTTCAGCGGTTCTTGCAGCAAATTATTTATGCAAAACAGGAAAATCTGCTGCTCGTGTTGCGATCATTGGAGGCGGTGTTATAGCTAGAAATATCGTTGAGTTCTTCCATGCCGATGATTGGGAAATAGGTCAATTCGAAATCTTTGATCTATCGGAAGAAAATGCTCGAATGTTTTCAGATCATATGTCGAAAAAAACAGACCAGCATATAGAAATGAGCACGTCTTTAGAGGATGCACTGTCTGCGGACATCGTCGTTTTTACTACAACCGCCCCATCACCCTACTTGGAACCTAACTTCCGTTTCAACGCCAACCAACTTGTGCTTAATATCTCGTTAAGGGACATACCGCCAGAAACTATTCTTGCCAGCAACAATGTGTTTGATGATGTTGAACATTGTATGAAGGCAAATACATCTCCCCATCTAGCAGAGCAAATGACAGGCAATAGACGCTTCGCCAATGGAACCTTGGCGCAGTTTATATCAGATGGGCTGCCCTTGGATCCAAACAAGCCAACGATTTTTTCTCCTTTTGGTCTCGGTGTATTGGACCTTGCGTTGTCCATGTATATATACAATCACAAATCAGATTTGCCTGGACGATATTCTCTGAATGATTTCTTTCCCGACGTATCAAGGTGGGCCTAATAATGACCATCGAAAATTGCAATCTTTCCCTATTAGATGATCGCTATAGCCACATATACATGGTGACTCCTCAGACAGAGGGGCAAACCGTTGAGCAAGCTCTTTCAGGTCTGGATTTGGAAATTATCTTAGCGGATAAAAAATGTTTGTTGTTCCGAGGTTTTCATGTTGATAGCGATGATAAATTCAGCCAAATAGTTTCAACTCTAGCGCAGCAAGAGTTGAACTACAAAGAGCGTTCTACTCAACGTATACAGACAGCGAAAGGTGTGTATACGAGTACAGAATATCCAGCAAAAAAATTGATAGCTAATCACAGTGAAAATGCTTTTCAAAAAGTGGTGCCTGGCAAGATTTTGTTTTGCTCCTTGGTTGTCGCGGATTCAGGTGGCGAAACTCCGATTTCAGATAATAGGAAGATCCTTGATATTCTTCCCTCCGAAGAGGTTGCCAAGTTTCGTCAGAATGGCGTCATGTATCAACGTAACTTTGATGGAGGCTTTGATCTTTCGTGGCAAGAAGCATTTCAAACCGACAACCAGTCAGAGGTCAATCAATACTGCAATGACAACGACATCGAGTTTGAATGGCTTTCACCCACTCATTTACGTACGAAGCAAAAAAGGCACGCTATCATTAAACACCCGATAACGGGAGAGGAGCTTTGGTTTAACCAACTTCACCTTTTTCATGTCACAAATCTTGAACCTGCAATACGGCAAGCTTTGCTGTCGTCATTGGGCACCAATTTGTTGCCAAGGCATGCATTTTACGGCAATGGGGAGGAGATCCCTGATCATGTCGTTGACCAAATTAGATCAGCATTTATTCAGTCAGAAGTCGTATTTAAATGGCAAAAGGGGGATTTTCTCATTGCTGACAACTTGTTAGTTAGCCATGGCCGCAAGCCTTTTGAAGGAGAAAGGGCGGTACGAGTTTCCCTAATTGATCCGGTAACGATTTGAATGGAAATTAATATGTCCGAAAAGTATTTGCTAAAGGCCCTGGAAGACCAAGTTACTGCCCACCCTCATAAAATAGCTATTGTTGATGAAGAGGAATCACTGAGCTTTGCGGAGTTTTTTAGCCGTGTTTGTGCACTGTCCGAGGAGATATCCTGTCTTTCAAATGAAGGGGCAACAGTTGCTGTCAGCATGCCAAGAGGAGTTGATTTTGTCGTCGCCGCCTATGCAATTTGGAAGGCCAATAGGGTTTATGTTCCTTTGGATGATAACTGGCCAGATTCAAGAAAAGAGACCGTGCAGAAGTTAGCTGATTCTGAATTACTCATTGAATCAGGGAACATAAAAGTGTTGAAGCCAGCCAAGCTGGGGACCACCCAAGCGCACCACGCTTACATCATTTTTACGTCTGGCACGACTGGTACCCCAAAAGGGGTATTGGTTGGCCATGGGGCGTATGAACACCTTGTTAAAAAGCATCAAGACGATATTTACCAACCTTCCGAATTGTTAAACGGCAATGTTGCCATGAATGCCTCATTTTGCTTCGACAGCTCTTTGGAGCGATTGGCGCTTGTTGCTTTAGGGTACTCACTCCATGTAATTAGTGACAGCGTTCGGAAATCACCACAACTGCTTGTGGAGTACATTCGTAACAATGATATATGCAATATTGATTTGGTGCCGTCACATCTGAAGCTATTGCTTGATGTAGGTCTTGAAATATTGCCATCTCTGCGGTTGATCATTGTCGGGGGCGAAGCTATTGATCGCGATTTGTGGCTTCGTTTGGCCTCTTTGGATGCGAGTGTATACAACGTTTATGGCCCGACAGAAAATACTATAAATACATCAATTACTAAGATCTCCGGAGACTCGCCAACCATAGGGAGACCATTTGATGGTGTTGAATGCACTATTGTTAATGAAATCGGTGAATTGTGTGAAGTAGATGAAGCGGGTGAACTTTATGTTTCGGGTCGCCACCTTGCGGAAGGCTACTACAATGATCCGTTAAAAACTGAGCAGGCTTTTGTCTCCTTTAAGGGAACTCTTTGCTATCGCACTGGTGACTTAGTTAAAAGGGACTTCCAGGGCAACCTGCTGTTTTTGGGCAGGATTGATGACCAAGTTAAAATTAGTGGGTATCGCATTGAGCTTGAAGAAGTGCGACGTGCAATAGCAAATCTCACAGGAATTTCCGATGTGGCTGTATCTGTCGTTCAACGTGAAAAAAAGAGTTCTGCGCTACTTGCTTCTGTTGTATTGGATGATCATAGAGGTCTAGATATTGAAGCGTTAAAAGGCGAGCTAGCAAACACCCTTCCTAAATATATGCTCCCGACGTTTTGGCAAAGAGTGGAATGTGTTCCGCTTACAGAGAACCTAAAGTTGGATCACAAGTCTCTGTTAGCGTCTTGGGAAAAACAATCGACAACTTCCCCACAAGCCCAATTGGCGAGTGACTCTGATGACCTTTGTGAGAAAGTAAGGTGTGTTTGGCAACAGGTACTTGAACAACCAGACTTAGCTCTCGATACGCACTTTTTTACCGTTGGCGACTCACTGTCAGCGATGAGTTTGATGGTTGCTTTGGAAAAGTCTCTAGGTGTGCAATTGTCACTACCTGAGTTGTTTCAACATCCAACAATAAGTGCATTGGCAACCCATATAGAATACAAAAAAACGGAGGTTGCTTGATGGACGGACCGGTTGTTTTTTGCTTCCCCCATGCCGGCGGGGGGAGCCATCAATATCTGTCTTGGCAGAGCGAGTTCCCAGATGGTATGAGATGGGTCGCTATTGATAGGGCTGGTCGTTATTCGCGGAGTGGCGAGTTACCAAAGGAAAGGTTCGAGCACCTTGTGAAGGACCTCGTCGAACAGCTATTGCCCGAGATACCTAAAGGTCAGTTTGCGCTATTCGGGCACAGTATGGGGGGGGCCTTGGCATTTGAGGTGACAAGGGAGCTTGAGAGCAGAGGTTTTGCTCCCACGTGCCTTTTTGTATCCAGCACGGTTGCGCCGCCCGACCGAGATGAACATGGCTTCCGCTTTTTTGATATGGAAGATGAGCAGTTCATTGATCATTTGCTTTCGTTGAGTGACGAAGGTGAAAGTAGTAACAGAGAAGTGTTGCGTGCTTTTTTGCCGGATATCAGGGATGAGTACCGACAGTATCATCGGTATAACCCCGATAGGAATGTGATTCTAGAAACGCCTATTGTGGCTTTGTGTGGCGCAGATGAGCCTATCTGCGCGTCCATGGTTAATTGGAAGAGCTTTACCAGTGCTTTTCAAGGCGTATTTCAGTTTTCTGGCGGTCATTTCTATTGGAAAAAGAACCTTATCGAAGTTGCGGCCCTTATTAGTAAATACCTAAATTCATAGGGAAATTATGTCTGAAGTTCATAACAAGCATGTTATCGTCATTGTTGACGCATATACAGGTGGGAAATATTTGGTTCCCGCGTTCCAAGCTATTGGTTACAAAGTAATTCACGTTGAATCGCCATTCACTCCAGAATACTTTTATCAAGATAAGGAGCTCATAAGAAGGCGTTGTGATCAAACTATTATTTACAACTTAAATCTCAACGATCTTATTGAAACTTTAGCGGTGAATTCCATCAAAGCAGTGATTGCTGGTAGCGAAGGTGGGGTTGAACTGGCAGACGCGTTGAATGAGGCCTTTAGTCTTCCTTTTGCCAATGAATTTGCATTGTCCTGTGCCAGAAGGGATAAGTATGTAATGCAACATACGTTGGAACTAGCGGGTATCGCTTCTATCAAGCAAGTCAAGGCAAGTACATCGCTCGAGCTTGCTGATTGGCTGTCACACATCGATAATTGGCCTGTGGTGGTTAAACCCCTAAAGAGCGCTGGAACCGATAGCGTTTCGATATGCTATTCAAAAGAAGCGGCATTAGCTGCGTTTGACGGTATTATTGGTACTCAAGATTTATTTGGTGACACCAATACTTCGGTACTTTGCCAAGAATTTTTGGAAGGTGTCGAGTATGTGGTTAATGGAATAGCTAGAAACAACCACTACTTTTTTACTGAACTGTATGAATCGAAAAAGCGATTCGTGGAAGGTAATCCTGTCTACGATGAGCAAATCCTTCGCTATGTCAATGACGAGTGCTATGCACCACTAACAGAGTATACCCAGCTAGTATGCCAAGCACTTGGCATTAAAAATGGTGCATTCCATGCGGAAGTGATGTTGACAAAACGAGGTCCGGTGTTAATTGAAATCGGTGCCCGAGTTGCCGGAGGAGCGGACCCATATAT
>NZ_WXWP01000330.1:0-5711 GCF_009904765.1 Vibrio sp. V39_P1S14PM300 | reverse complement strand
TTATGCAAGACACTGAGTGAATGATCAAAAATCCCTATCCATCAGATTATGAGCAACTCAATGAAAACAATAAAAATAGTAAAATACTTCTTCTCCGTCATCGGGCTTGGCATGTTGATTGGCGCCTATTTTATGTTTGCCAACACTCAAAGCTTCCTCAGTCAATCACAAATAACGCAAGGCACGGTGGTTGATCTGTTGCTTTCGCGTTCGAGTGATTCAAATACTTATCGGCCGCTGGTGGCATTTACTGCTTCAGATGGTTCTTTAGTTGAAATCACCTCTTCCAGCAGCAGTAATCCACCTGCGTTTGATATCGGTGAGAAAGTCGATGTGTTTTATAATCCTTCCTTTCCCGAAGATGCCATGATCGACAGCTTTTTTTCATTGTGGGGTGGGGCCGTCATCCTCGGCGGGCTAGGAGCGGTGTTTTTTCTGACTGGGGCGTCAATGATTGCTTTTGGCTGTTGGAAAAATAATCGGGTTGCATATTTAAAAAGGAATGGCGAGCCAGTTAAGGCGAAATTGGCAGGAGTGCAACTTAATAGTTCAGTCATCGCCAATGGCCGTAATCCATACCAAATTACGGCTCAGTGGACAAATCCTAAAACGTCGAAGCTGCATGTCTTCATGAGTGACAACATCTGGTTTGATCCGAGTGAGCATATTAAAGGTGGTGAAGTCACGGTTCTGATAGATCAGAGCGATCCAAATAAATATTATATGGATATTTCATTTTTGCCTCAGTTAGCCGGTTAACATCGCGCGACTAAGATGCCTCACTTCGAGGCATTTTTATTGGCTGAAACCAGTTGAGCCAGACAAAATCAAAACATTCACTACTTCAATGCACCGACGTGAGCGAAAATGGTGGTCTTTCTCTATGTTGGTGAAAATACGCGATTTTAATGTTGCCTTTGTCATTATTATTTGTTCACACAGTGATTTAGATCACTTATTCGATAAAATAAGAAATTCACTGTGAATAATTAAATGGCTCAATATCTCAGTTTTGTATAATCGCGGTCGCTACCGTATTGGTTGTCTAATAGGTGGTGACACAAGAATGAATTTAATCTGTCAGAAACGGTGTACGTCAGTGTTTGTATTTTAGGTTCATGTTGTGATTTTTATTGTTATACCGGCCAGTGTGCCAAATGATAAATTTAAAAGAGATAGTTGGTTAAATAATGACAAAGTTTACAGAGTATAAAGTAGTTCACATTGTTGAAGGCGGTTGCGGTACGATTTTTCTCGGAGCAAGTGGCCTTCCGGTTCAGAAAATGGAAGCTGAATTGAATCAGTATGCACAAGATGGTTGGCAGGTTGTTTTTCAAATTGTAGAGCAGAAGCGATTCATGTTGTTCTGGAAACGTGAAGCTGTTCTGATCACGCTAGGCCGCTAATCTTGCTCAAGATAGTGTCTTTAAAGCTTATCCACCGCTACCAACGTAGCGGTGGTTCTAAAAAGCTACTGAATATTGAATGTAATTTTGAACCGACTTGTTCAGAATACACAAAACAATGCATTGAGAAATATGGTGCAATCAAGGGTTGGAAACTGGGGATCTCGCGAATTAAACGTTGCAATAACCCAAATCTGATTGAAAAAATATATGATGAGGTACCTTGATGAGACTGCTTGAACCATGGGAAGAGCTGAAAGAGAAAGAAGAAGACCTCAGAAGTAAGGTCAATTCACTGACTGAAGAAAAGAAAAAAGCGTTCTATCAACGCCAGGTTCGTGAATTGAAAGATCCAGATACGTATGCCGTACTTAACTGGTTGTTTTTAGGCGGGTTTCATCATATCTATTTAAAAAGATATAAAGTCTTTGCTATTGAGTTTACCTTGCTCGTTGGGTCCATTATTGGCTTGTCCTTAGGTTATCGTTGGCCGGTTTTGTTAATTGTTGGTCTGGTGGTGTATGAACTCCCTCAGTTGTTTTTCTCACAGAAAATCGCCCGCCAATATAATTACGATACATCCAGCCAAATATTAAATGATGTACAAAAAAGTGGCTAAGTTGGTCTATACAGCAAGGAAAGGCAAGGATGACTAAGCCTGTTGTTGAGTCGATCACGACCAACAATGAAACCAGTAAGCTAAGTGAGAAGACAATGTTCAAGTTTTTCTCGTTGTTGGTTTTAATGCATGGCGCATTTTTCGTCGTAACGGTCAACGTGCTAGAGCGTGGCAGTGACGAACTGATTTGGTTTACGGCCGGAATGTGGTGCATCTGCTCAGTGATTGGAACCGTATGGATGCACAAATGCCTACGTGCCCAGGTTAAAGCAACGTTAGCGTACAAAGGCGCGGTATTTTTCGCTTACCTGTTTGCTCTGCTGCCGTTAAGTTTCGTAGGCTTGATGTTATTCGTCTTAGCTGCTTTATCTGGCGTCGATATGCGTTAGTCTGACAATATGAGCAAAGGAGAAGGCAATGCGTCCGCGATATTCAGGTTCTTGCTTGTGTGGCAGTATCCGTTTCGATGTGACAGGGCCATTTGACGGATTCTATCTTTGTTATTGCAAACATTGTCAAAAAGACAGCGGTTCGGCTCATGCTGCCAGCTTGTTTATCCCTCCGTCCAATATTTTCTGGCACTGTGGACAAGAGTTGCTTACAACATATCGTTTACCCGGTAGCTTGCATCAGAAAAGTTTTTGCCAGCAATGTGGTTCCCCAGTGCCTTCCTTAGATAATCAACATAGCTTCTTGATGGTTCCTGCGGGTTGCCTGGACACACCAATCTTACAGACTCCGGATGCTAAAATATTTGTGAGCCGTCAGGTGCAATGGTCAAAAGGCATCCATCACTTAGTTGAGTTTGATGAGTTACCAAAAGGTAAAACTTAGCTGAAAAAGATTGTTTCAAAGATTAGAACATCTTCTTCAGTTCACACTGCTTGTTCTATTGATAGGCATTATTGATTATGAGTTTGATTTTATATTAGTGAATAAGGAAACTCTATGACTTCAATGACATGCGGGACTCACCATATTGGATTGACGGTATCAAAACTTGAAGAAAGTGCTCGCTTTTTTGTTGATCTGCTGGGTTGGAAAGAAGTGAAGCGCAATCCGGCGTATCCGGCCATTTTTGTCAGCGATGGTCGCATTATGCTGACGCTCTGGGAAGTACAAACCGACAGTGCGATAACCTTTGATCGAAAACGAAACGTGGGGCTTCATCACTTGGCACTGGCGTTAGACAAAGAAGCTGATTTAAACGCGGTTTATCAACGTATGATGGACGCCGGTGTTGAGGTGGAATTTGCGCCAGAGAAAATCGGTGAAGGCCCAGCCAAACACATGATGTGTTTCGAGCCGAGCGGTATTCGGATCGAGTTCTTTTGGCCTGGTCATTAATGTTTAGATACCGCTATCGACCACAAGAATGTATCGCGTAGCAATACTGTGGCTGTAACGGCCACAGTATTGTATGCTACATACCACAGGATGGAATAAGTAACGTGAGAATCGAAGTCAGGTGCAGTCAGGCAAAACACGAGTTTGAGGCGGTAGAACCAGAGGTCACCTCAATAGAGTTATCTCCGCAGGAGCGGAGGTTAAGCAACGTTTTGTCCAGTCCGGGTAGGCGCTATCTGGGCCAGATGATCGACATGCTCATCGCCTGGGGCATTTTCCTGGCGAGCTTTGCGTTTGTTGAGTGGTTGTCTGTTTCCAAAGAGTATATCGGTGGTTATGCATTGATTCCGGCATGTGTGTATTTTGTTTTTTCAGACGGGTTCGCTAACGGGCAAAGTCTGGGGAAAAAGATGTTGGGTATGTCGGTGATAGACCGGCGCAGCGGACACTATTGTACGTATTGGCAATCTTTGCTTCGCAATATTCTTACGCCAGTTCTCGGAGTACTGGACGCGGTGTTTATATTGTCTAAGCGTCGCCAGCGAATCGGAGACAAACTCGCGCGTACGACAGTGGTAAACCGAGCGTAACGCAGCAGTATTCTAAAATGAACTAAGCCCCTACAGCATCAATGCCTTTGGGGCTTAACTATCTACTTAACTAAGCGCAGTTGAAACGCTTTGATCAGAAGATTAACTGGCAACGCGCATCTGGCTCCAGGCGGAGCTTTTGATTTTCTTGATGACGTTTTCACACGAAATTTCTTTGTTGAATGCTTTCAGCAAGACGTTTTCAGTATAACAACCCTCTTGCTCTAACATCGCTTCGTTAATGGCTTCGTTCATACAGATGGCGATCTCGCGACAAAGCACATCGATATCTTGTTTAGTATGAGAAATATTCAGTGCGATACGTAATCCGGACTTGCCCTTACCAACGGCAGGAAACGCACCAATGTTGACATAGATACCTCGGCCCATCAGCTTATTGATGACCTTGCTGCATACTTCTTCGTTGCCGACGGCAATAAAGCGGATTGGGCTGGATGTCGCAGCGATCAGTGGCAGCCCCTGTTCTGCAGCGCACTGATTAAAGTATTCAATCAAATCAAATAGCTGACCTTGCAGTTGTGCAATTTCGTCACTCATGAACAGATCCAGAGAAGCGTTGAGCGCTGCGAGGTTCGCCGGTTGAAGAGGGCCGCCAAACGAAAACGCCGGGCCACAGTAACGCACCAGTTGGTACAGTTCCTGATTCGGTAACACCAAGCCGCCGCCAGCGACACCGAAACACTTCGAGAATGAAATGGCGACCACCGTTCTGTCATGCAAGTCATGTTCACCCAGAACAAAACCTTTGCCATTCTGTCCGCGCCATCCTGCACCGTGAGCATCATCAATATATAGCCAGAAGTTAGGGTATTGTTCTAGCAAATCGCGCAGTTCATTCAGTGGCGCTAAATCGCCGTACATGCTAAATACACCATCCGTGGCATACCAGATTTTCCGGTAATGTTGGCCGTCTTCCAAAGCTTGTTTGATCGCTTCGACATTATTGTGTTTCACCACTTTCACTTCGGCGCCAGACGCCGCAACAACTTTGGCAGAGAGTTGAATGCTTGAGTGTGCTTGCTGATCGACCAGTAGAAGATCCCCACGTTCAACCAATACTGGCAGAGCACTCAAGTGACCGAGTGTTGTGGTCGCGGTCAATAAAACATGTCCGCCGAAAAGCGTGTTAAGCTTATTCTCGATGGTACTGTACAGTGGGTGAGACATATACGCTCGGGAAGCGGAAAGTTGTGTACCACTGCGTTCAATTTCGGCAATCGCCGCCGATTTCAGGCGCGGATCATTTTCAACACACAAGTAGCTGCAAGAACCATAGTTACGCATTGTTTTTCCGCCAGAACGGAGATACAAGCCGTTTTCGACGATGTCATCCAGATCGAGATGAGCAATGTTGTGACTGACCATGATTTTGGCGTATTGATAAAAATCGTTGAGCTTTTCGTTCATTTTTACATTTTCCTTAATGTAATGGTTGTTAATATTAGAGTGAAGAATCAATAATTCGATCTAGCGTTTTGTAATACAATGATGGAAATAAGTTCTTAAACTTTTTAACTAATATGCTTTCTTTGTTACAAAGTACTTCGAATTGACTTTTTTCAATGGCTTTTATTAATTTATTGGCCACTAAATCCGGACTGATTACTGTTCCGTGCTTACTTAATGCTTTCGCTTCAGGTATTTGGTTTTGTTTTTCTCGTGGATACATATCGGTGTCTGTGTCTGGAGGAAAAACCATGCTGACGCCAATGGTGTGAGGTCTCATCT
>NZ_WXWP01000198.1:0-5722 GCF_009904765.1 Vibrio sp. V39_P1S14PM300 | reverse complement strand
CACCTCAACCAACGACCTCATCACTCGATATCTTGGTAGGGGATGGGGTCCCCTACCCAAAGAGAGACTTAGAAAATAACGTCACTATCAGTACCTATGTCATTAACAAAACATAGGTCTCTATCATGTCTAAAAATCTAACCATCACACACGAATCCACTTTCAACGGAAACAAGGTATACATCGACAAGGAGGGTTTAGTCGTTGAATACCTTGAAGGGATAGAATCAGTCCTTGAGAAAGCTCTAGAGCAATATGCGAGACTTTTTATCGTTCGAGTGGACCTCAACTTACCAACAGACTTTAGAGGGGATGATTCAGCAGTGATGACTCGTTTCTTCCGCTCTTTGAAATCTCAGGTAGCGGCATATCGAAGACGTAGTGCTCGGTTAAATCGCAAACCCTATCGAGAGACCACTATTCGTTATGTGTGGGCTAAAGAATGTGATACCTCAACGAGCAGTCATTACCACGTTGCACTTATCTTTGACCGGAACATATTTCGCTCTCTGGGGGATTTTGGAGAGTATCAGCAAAGTTTGGCTAACCGTATTCGTAATGCATGGAAGCGTTCAGTGGAAGCCATGTACTCAGGTAAAGAGAAACCAGCTATCCATTTCTCCAAACAAGGCCAGTATCACTTGCTACGTAACTCTGAGGAGTTTGAGGAGGTGTTTCAATCTGTCTTTTATCGACTGAGCTATCTAGCGAAACGAAGAACGAAGCATTTTGGAAAGCGTATGAATAATTTCGGCCATAGTCATAAGTAGCTTAAAAATAACGGTAGTAACAGTTCCTGTGGGAATCACAACAAACCACAGGAACCAATCATGATTCATCAACTCAACGAGGCTCATCAAAGAGTCCACACCATCACTCATGACCGAACCTTTAATGGAAAGCCACTCTACTACCACAAGGATGGTCTCGTTCTCGAATACCTAGAGGAGATAGACCGAGTGCTGACTGAAGCACTAAACCAATACCCAAGAATCTTTGCTGTTCACATCAACCTAAACCTACCGAGTGACTTCGGGGAAGATTACCTAGCGGTGTTTGCCCATTTCTTTCGTATTTTAGAATCGGAGACTAATGAGCTCTGTAAGGACAAATACACCGACAGAACTTATCAATACCAGCAAACGGTCATTCGCTATATCTGGACGAGAGCCAGTGAATCCACCAGCGATCACCATCATCTTATCTTGCTCTTTGATAGGGATCTCTTTCAAAACTTCGGCACTGGACGAGAGGGTTGGGGACGTTTTCTTTACAAAAAAGTGAGAAAGACATGGGATAAGGTGGTTGAAGCTTATTACAGCCAACCATGCTCAGGATTAGCTTATTCCCCTACGAATGAGGGCTTTGAGCTGTTGTCTGACGCTCAAGTGTTCCCGCTACAGTTAAACGAATTCTTCTATCGAATCAGTCGTCTTGCGAAGCCCATTGCCAACCGGAACGATCACCGCAACAAGAGCTTTGGTTGCAGTCACGACTCACCTTAAAAAAGTACAGCGCGAGTAATGCCTATGTCATTCACACTCTGAGAGGTATTACCCATGTCGAACACAACCCACCTTCCAACCATTACTCGTGCTAGAACATTTAAAGATTATCCATTGTTTTACAGCAATAAGGGACTTTATGAATCAGCGCTTACCACGATGGATAAGGTCTTTGATCAGGCTCTCACTCAGTATCAACGTACTCTTGCGATGCGTTTGGATTTATACCTGCCTAAAGATCATCAAGACACCGATCTCAGCATCCTTAATGATTACTTTGACATTCTGAAAGAGAAAATCGATGCCGATTCGTTGCCTTATATATGGCGTAAGCGAGCTGATAAAACCCCTTCACATAACTACCGAGTAATGCTGTTTCTTGATGATAGTCAGTACTTCGGCCCTGCCATTTGTTGGGATAAAAGTAATCAGCTTGTGGATCATCTAAAAACAGCTTGGAAGGAAGCGATAGAAAAGCACTACAAAGGCAAAGAGCGATCAATGATCTTGTTTAACGACCGAGGGAACTATGGACTAGGAACACGCTGTAAGAGCAAAGATACCAATATAAAGCGTTGTGTCTTCCACCGTCTGAGTAGCTTTGCTGAAGCGTGGAAAGAAGAGCGTTACTGCTTTGGCTCTAGCCTAGATTAGATTAGGCCGACTGCACTTTTTTACCGTGGCGGCTTATCCATGGGTATATACAAGAGGAGACAATTCCCATGAGATTTCTACGACTTAAAGACGTAATGGCGATTACAGGGCTAGGCCGCTCCACTATCTACAAGTTCATGGCTGATGAAACCGATTTTCCGAAGAGTGTGCCACTCGGTGGACGAGCGGTGGCTTGGGTAGAAAGTGAAATCGAGGAATGGATGGAGTCGCGTCTGAGCATGCGAGACAACGCAGAATCCTTTCAGTAACACAAACATCAAATCACATCATCAACGGGGCGCTGGCTAAGCAAAGTCATGCGCCCTTTTTACAATTAGAGAGAGATAAACAATGAGCTATTCAATTTACGTAGACGGCGCTGCACCAAACAACCAACACGGATGTACACGAGGTGGTATCGGGCTGGTGGTCATGGATGAAGACAATGAGATTGTTCATGAAGAGAGTTTTACCATCAATCGAAAAACCGACAATGCTGAGCTGGAACTACTGGCCTTAATTGAAGCATTGGAATACGCAGAAGATGGAGATGTTATCTATTCGGACAGCGATTACTGTGTGAAAGGTTTCAACATCTGGATGGACGATTGGAAAGACCGAGGTTGGCGTCGAGCGGATAAGAAACCGGTTAAAAACCGCCAGCTTTGGCAACAAGTGGACGAGTTGAGTTCTAGGAAGTATGTCGAGGTGTTTAAGGTCAAAGCACATTCGGGCATTGAAGGGAATGAAAGAGCTGACCTGTTGGCGGTTGAAGCGGCGGAAGCTGACTAATACAAGAATTCATAGTTTGGGAGGGTAACACCTCTCAAGCTATGCCCTATTTTTTGTTTGGGATACGTTGGTTAATGATGAAGTCATTATCAATAGGTTTGGATGTAGTGGGTGAAAATCACAATGTCTGCAATTGGTAGACCGAACTTATGGTTATAAATCCTGCAACTCCCACTGGTTAGGTAGAATACATCCATTGAAAGTAGCGGATGGATTTAACTGTGGGTTATCGAGTGGTACGGTTAACCGAACTGATGGCATATGAGTTTGGTCAGGTTGAAGGTGACATTGGTAGGCTGGACGAAAGAGCGTTAGGCTCAGCACTCCCTCAGGGGATGAGCTATTCCAGTTTTATGGATAAGCTGAAAAGTGGTGAGTTAGCACTATTGACGGATTCCCCTTCAAAGCCTGTGATGCTCCGAGATGGCATGAGCAAATCATGGAGCTTGTCGGCGGAAGGGCAAGAGGTGTTATCGCCAGAAGCGAAAAGTGCCTACCTGTCCAGAACGAGAATGTCAGGCGGTGCGGCTGGCAGTGCTGCGCCCACTCAAAGCACCGCTGGTTATGCGCCTAACATTGAAGAGACCTACGTTCCTGAGCCCGTAAAACCTGATACCTCAGATGCACCACCAAAACTGCAATACGAATATTGCTTTGAAGTGGCTTGCTCGGATGAGACGTTTAGAAAAAGCGTGGGGTATGCGTTTGAACTGGCGAAAACCAAACAAGAATCCCTGATTGGCCGTTGGCAGACGGAGGCAACCGAGCACGGTACAAAATATATCGCTCATACCGCCTTTGATGAACCGAAAAAATTGGTCGCCAAAGTAGCGTCCAATGCTTTGGGAATGAGTGTCCCCAACAATGTGCAGGTGAAGCCTATAGGCTCTGGTGTAGTACGAGAAGCCTTTATCCCAGTTGTCCCTTCGGTGCAGCTTGGTGAGCGTTTGGGGCTGCCAACAGAAGGTTACTACTACCATTTTTACAATGGCCGCTTAGTTCAAGAGTACAAGCTGCTTGGCAATGGTAAGTGGGCATTCTACGCGACACGTTCAACCCACGAGCAGCTCAATGATGAGCAAGGCTACAACATCTATCAAAGCGCCATTCTGGTTTACTGGAAGCTCGAAGGTAAAGACGTTGAAAACCAACATCTGATTTATCTTGAACAGCCAATTACCCGAGAAGAGCTAGACAACCTCGATGATGACTGGTTGGCTCAACATGGTATCAAGCTTGATATCAACGAATTGCTTGCGGCGCCCAAGCTGCCTGTCGCGGAAAGACAAACTACTCAACCCGCGGAAACAGAGAAAGCAGAGAGTAAACCAGAAACGCATACTGTTGGAACGGACTCTAAGACCAACCAACGAGAATCATGGGGAGCCATTGCAGAGCAATATGGTTTGTCGGCGAAACAGCTACTTGATTTGAATCCACAGTACAATGCCGAGCCGATGTCGTTGAAAGTCGGGGATACGCTGACCGTTAAGGCCGTCGAACAAAACCAGAGCACTCCAGAAAAAGCGACCGATTTACCTCCGCTTTCCCCTTACACCTATAGCTGCTTGGCGAACACGCATTATGATTACTCTGATTCGCTTATCTCAGGAACCCAGTTTAAGGCGATAAACAGCGATAGTCTGTTCGAGAAAGAATTGCCCGTCACGAACTTAACCACCATCACCACGGCTTCTAAAGCCACCGACTATGGAAAAACGGCACTCCTTGCGATCCCCGCAAATGGCGCGGCAACGAACCTTGGCATTCTCAGTAGCAATACGACCAATACGATTGGTACGTGGTCGATTTCAGGAGAAGCGTTAGCAGGCTTTGCTCGAATGGGTGGCTTTCTAGTGGCCGCTTTATGGCCGTCTCAGCTTGCGGATGGTACCTTAGAAGGAAATCCAGATTTTGCGACCGGTGACACTACGACGATGCGTGTCCGTTTCAATATGTACACGGACGAAAATGGTAAACAGCAAGTGGTCGGCATCAAAACGGGAGACGGTAGCGCCTATGGTGAGCGAGTTGCGAAGCGTGAGGCTGTGCAACAAGGACAGCACTTTGTTGCTGAGCTAGAGAATGGGATTACCATTACATGGACACCGGATGGTTCAACGGATGTACTAACACCTGATACTGTATTGCCCGAAAATGATCAGCTGGATGTTCACAATATCTGGGTTCGTCCTATCGAAGAGCATGAACAAGAGATAGGTACAGCGCTCTATCCCGAGGAAGAGCTTGCTGAGTATATTGTGACTTTCCCTGCGGATTCTGGCGTGTCCCCCTTGTACTTAGTATTTAATAAGCGTAGTGCTGGAATTACTAAGGTAAAACCACTGGAAGTAGGCACTTATGGCGACTTAGCGCCAAGAAGCAAAAAGGATGGAATGGATATAGATCATATTCCATCTCAGGCGGCATTGTTAAGAGCTGCGGAAGAAATGCTTGGACGTCCTTTAACTGCTGATGAAAAGAAAGAAATTATTAACTCAGGTGCTGGAGTAGCGATCCCGAGAGAGATTCATCAAAAGTGTAGTGAAACATATGGTGGAAGAAATAAACTTGAAAAGCAGCAAGTTGATTCAGGTGATCTAGATGCGGCAGTAAATTCGAATTTTGATGCGATTAAGACATGTTTAAAAGAAAATGGCTACACTGATGAGCAACTTGAGGACGCTAGAGAAGAGCTCCACCGCTTAAATAAAGCAAACGGATGGTATTAGATGAACTATTTAGATTTTATTGGCTGCACTTATCAAGAC
>NZ_WXWP01000128.1:0-5727 GCF_009904765.1 Vibrio sp. V39_P1S14PM300 | reverse complement strand
GCTGACAACCAATTCCTTTTGGTTTTCAAGTGGTTCACCATGATCAGAAAAGATGTCATTTAACTTTTTAGGAATATCATTAAAGCACGCAGCACTTAAAATTGTATCTTTATCAATAAATGAAGTAAGCTCTTCAACAACGTGCTTTCGTTTTTCAGGCGCTCGATGCTTGTTTCCCAGAGAGTATAAGTCCAGCAGTTCTAACACCGAATTTAGCGGGTTATTATATGAGACTCGATCACTGTCTAAACTTTTGACGTTGCTCATGCTGGCCCAGCATTCAATAAAGAACAGCTGTTGTTTTTCCAGATCTCGGTTAATCTCTTTGAAAATTCGCATACCTTGCTCAATCCGCCAGTGTCGGTTATACTATCGCTACATCATACAGATTTTACATCAATAGCGCATTAAGCTGTTGATTCCGAAAAAAACGGTCTCCACTTTTGACTGTGGCATGTTCCCGAAAAGTTCTGAGACCAATCATACCAAAAGGGTGCATTTATGCGCCCTTTTCCATTTCTAGCATGGACTGATATACGTGCGTGCTAGTATCTCACGCAAATGCTTTGACCCTATATCTCCCCTTCGCTCAAGAGTTTTACGCTGAAGGCGAAGTAAGGTTTAATTCTTCTTCTCGGCAAAGAATTGGAGAATACACTGCAAGAAAGCTATCTTGCATAATGCCCATCACTCGTTGCTGCGGCGCATGCCGCTTCGATAGCACCGCTTTACGCTGTACATAATTCAAATGCGTGACAATGACTAAGGTGGATTTTCGCAGTGCGGACAAAAGACTATATCGCTCGAAAACCAAACCTCTAGTCTAGTTTGATCAGCTCATACACCAGTGTTTTTATAATGAAGATACTAGTAGACCTTAGTATAGACTGAACCGAAAAGGCGCAATGAGACTAGGGTTTCATTATTTCTCTTGGCCTCACGATCTCGAAATTTGTGTCCATTGGTATCGTATTTTCGTTGGACGTAACTATCCACTTTTTCTTTCAGAACAGTGTTGTATACACTAGAATTTTATTATTTCGTTCGGAAAGGGGTACTAATGAAAGCTCGCATTGGGGTTATGTCGGAAGATCTCATTCGTAGACACATGATTAATGTGACCTCTGGCAACACTAATCATAACAAGGATCTACCCACATTTTGGTTCACGTCACTAAATGAAGCCTCAAAGCTCTTATGTAACGAGAATATCGAACTAATGCATCAGATCAGTAGAGAAAAGCCTGAAAGCCTAGCTGAGCTTGCGGAGATTAGCGGTCATCATATCCGCGAACTCTCACGAACACTCGACGACTTATCATCAAAAGGATTCATCCAGTTCGAGGAAAAAGGCAATGCTTGCCGTCCTATCACTGTATTTACTGACTTTGAGATTATTCTCGGCAAAGAATTAGAGGATACACTGCAAGAAAGCTATTGTGCATGATGTCCATCAATCGTTACTGCGGCGTATGCCGCTTAAAAAGCACAGCTTTATGCTGTGCAGCCTCAAATAGAGGCTATTCTTAATACTTTCCGTCTAGGTCAACCTGCTCGTTATTACTTCTTGTAGCCTTAGCCTTGTTCTTCATATAAGCCTTGCTCAAAACAATGCCTTAATCACGATAGTACAAATTACACTCTCGCCAGCTTCAGAAAGATTGCCTCATCAAAAAAACCAACCAAAAAAGAAAAAACAAATAATTTCATATACTTAAATAAAACTAAGCTTTAGACACTAAAAGTTAGTGTCTAAAGCTTAGTGCCGAAAAATTAAACAACAAGTCCAATCATTACCTTGTACAGAAGTAACCTTCAAGTAACTTAAGTAGAAGTGCTTAGCGTTTATCGATACCTGTTAGATATCGAGGTAAAACCAAGATTAAATCAATTGCTCTTGGATTATTGATTCTGATGAAAAACCAAGTGCCCGATACCCTTTTTCTCGCTTATTGAACATCCTGAGCAGCATTGGAATTTTTGCATCAACATAGTCGATCACTTTCACCTCCTCTTTTCCTTTGTAATCACGCTGTATTCGCCCTACATATTGGATTAACGATCCTTTCCAAGACACAGGCAACGCCAATATCAAAGTATCTAGGCGTGGAAGGTCAAAGCCCTCTCCTACAAAACGTCCTGTGGCAACAATAACTTGTGTACTGTCTAGCTTCGACATCGCCTCAGCTTGCTGCTTTTTCTTCATCGAACCCACTAATATTTGGTGTGTAATCCCCGCATCATTAAGCAAACCAGCAATGATATTGGCGTGCTCTCTCCGTTCGGTTAATACGATCGGAACTCGGCCATTAGCGACTTCGTTTTGAATTCCCTCGACAATAGCGGCATTACGTACAGGGTGAAGCATTAACCAACGATAAATTTCAGAGATATGAGGTTTAGGTTCATTCGAAGATAAATGTAAAGGCACTTCCAGGGTCAGCTCTCGGCGATCTAGTACCTGAGCAAACTGATTGTTTCGGTCTAACTTTATGCTATGCCTTACTCTACCTGCTTGCATAAATATGATCGGTTGATACCCATCTCGTCTTTCAAGTGTTGCACTAATCCCAGCGACGTACTTAGCATGCGCTTCCGATAACACCTGCTCATATTGTGGTGCTGATAGATGGTGGCATTCATCCACAATAATTTGGCCATATTCTTTCACCAGAGCATGAACACTATTGTCGCTTCTGTTTATCAAACTTTGATAAGTCGCGACATCAACTTGTCCTGTTGGTTTCTTCTTGGCTCCTGTATACACGCCGATATCGATACCCTGGGTGAAAGCTTTTAAGCGCTCCTGCCACTGGTCAACAAGCTGCTTGTTATGCACTAACACCAGGGTATTGACCCCTCGTCTTTGTATTAAACCGATTGCCGTTACCGTTTTGCCAAAGGCAGTTGGAGCATGAAGGACACCGATGTCATGCTGCATTAGCTCATCAATCGCTTTACTTTGCGCAGAGCGCAACGAGCCAACGAATGTCATGTCTGCTAGCGCCTGACCAACAAAACGATTATCCGTTACTTGGAGAGCAATATCTAATTCTGAGCAAATAGCCTTTACGTCATCCCAACAGCCCCTCGGCAAGCTCAAATAACCACTGTCTAACTCCGCCAAACATATAAAACGTGCAATTCCGTTGGTAGATAAACGCAACCCTTGGGCTTTGAAAAACTTAGGATTCGAAAAGGATGCCAATTTCTTAAACTGGGCGATTAAAGAATTCGGAGCTTGACTTATAGGTATGTACAATCGGTTAGCAAGAACAATGTCTATCGCCATAGGTCTGTCTGGGATGGAAACGGTAGTGTTCACTGTTCGCTCCCAAGGCTTAATCGACAGACCATCCTCAGCATAATTTCGATGCTCCACTCTGCTTTCGAGAAGTAATTCTATTTTCTCAATAGATAGTCGTCCCATCGACGCTAACATCTCCCATTGATCAGAATATGGTGTAAAGGACTGATCAACAAACACCGAGTTTCCGTTTGCACGAGCTTGTTTTTGTAACGGCAACGCTATCAGATTCCCAATTCCCCCGATAGGTAGCACGTCTTGGTTGGGGAATAGGCGGTCATAGGAATCAAATGACAAAGCGCCATGAATTTTCATGGCTTCATCAAGCAAATAGAACCCTAATTGTCGAGCCACTTTTGCATCAGTCGCTTGTGCAAAGAAAATCCATACATGTGCTCCCTGACCTGAACGAGATCGCTCTAATAAACAATCGATACCTTTTAGTTTGCACACTTCGACATACGCAAGAGAGGCTTCTTGCCAATCACTTTTGTCAAAATCAACCGCGAGTAGCCAACAGGTGTTGTCCGCTAGCATAGGATACAAACCAACAACTTCTTTGCCAGTAAGGTGACCATACACAGCATCATCACCTAATGGCTTGAATACTTGATTAGGGCACTCCAAACACTTTACTTTAGGTTTGCCACATAGGCCTTGATGCCACTCGTTTTCGCAAGCAATCGCATAACCACTTCTGCCTTGTTGATTCTGCCACCTATGCGCATAGCATTGAGTATTGCCTTTAAAATAACTCTGATAGATAGACAGTTTTTGTTGAGGTGACATTTCACATACTGGCTTCTTGTTAATCGCTTCCTGCGTCAATAGACGCTGCTTCTGCTGTTCAAGTTGAGCCAACTCCTTTTTCAGCTCATGAATCTTTTGCTCAATTAGCTCAAACTCATCCATATTTAGCCCCGACAATTACATCATTTTCATGCAGTTAATAATCGATTGTATAAAAGACAATACGAAAACAAAGGCACAATTCATAACCTATCTAACATATTTATAAAGCAATCTTGCCTAAAATCAGCACATACCGTCACTAAATTGAGAGTTATTCACGTTTTGATGATGCTTCAACATGTGCCTTTCGGCTTAAGAACTCAAGAGCAGACATTCGTTGATGTCGCAGATGTTGTGCGAGGGAAGAATTGCGGCTGTATATGCCCTTCTTGCCACACACCACTGATTGCGAGACAAGGTGAAGAAAAGCAATGGCACTTTGCGCATGCTAGCCGAAAGGTTGAAGGAACTGATAAAGAATGTGATTTTTCTTTTTTTGTTTCTGTGCGCATGATGGCGAGACAAGTGATAGAAACAGGTATATCTATTGTTCTTCCTGAGTACAGGAGTTCTCTCACAAAACAAGCAAAAGGAAAGTGCTTCAAAGAAGATTTTTTAGTTGCTAAGTCATCCACCATCTTACTTGATAACGTCGATAAAGAAGCTTCATTTGAGAAATGTGTTGTAGACATAATGGGCCAAGTCGGTAATTTCACCTTTGTTATTTACTTTACCCACCCAAACCGTCCACTTCCAAGTGAATTGCTTATTCCACATAACAGGCAATGCGGTATACTCGAAATCAAGCTGGATGATACACATCACCTATTTACACATGATAAAGTCTCAGGGATTCGGCAACTAGACAGACTAAAAGATTACCTTCAACACGATGTCGAATTTAAAGTGTGGGTATTTCACCCACGCTATGCTCAATTGAAGCAAGAAGCGACTGAGCGATTATCCTTAAAAGCATTTCAGTACACTCCGCCCCCTACTCCTAGCCTTCATAATGACCAACACCGTCATCGCAACCAGAGGAGTATCAAGCTTCAACGCTCCGACTCATGGCAACCAACAACGAAAACTATCCAGCCAGCACCTGTGCCAAGACGTTCAGCTCAATTTGAGTGCATCATGTGTCAATGCCAGTGGCAAGTTACGCTACCTAGTAAACCAATCTGCCCTAAATGCCATAGCCACCTCTACGCTAGCGAGATCTCCTCAAACTAAGAACCACATCAATCGTTCATTTTATTCTTCTGTTCATTTTTTATGAACAAACCGAAAAAATGAACGCCACCTAATGATATTCCTAGCTTTTGTTTCTAAAGACTCAAACTCTGAAAACGGCTAATGAGTAGTTAAAGTTTCATAAACAAACTTACATCCAAATTATGAGCAGGAAAGGTATCATTAGAGGTGACAACTCCTCCTATTCGTTCACCGATGGAATTCATATTTTGTGAGCTTTGGAACAAATACACGCACAGAAATCAATTTCATATCAAAAAATGCAAATAATGAGATGAAATTAATTTGATTGAATCGCGATGATCGTCTATCTTTCATCCTCGTCTCCTATAGGGATAGTCAAACGCTTAATTAGTAGGGGGGGTACTGTACGC
>NZ_WXWP01000160.1:0-5774 GCF_009904765.1 Vibrio sp. V39_P1S14PM300 | reverse complement strand
CTTCAGTTCTTCGTCCAAACCTGAACGGTCAAAACTGCGATCGATTTGGATGTCGGGCGGAAGTTTTGCAATCACTTGCGTTTTGTCTTCAGACAATTGAAGAAAGGAATTCCACATACCACAACCTATGAACAACCTGGTGAGCATTACCACCCACATCGAGGTTCGACAAATAATCCTTTATTGGCTCGTTTACAGTGTAAATCGACCTTACGTATCAGGCACTGATGTGCGTTCACTCTCAGTGTGACAGACACGCAAGAAGGTACGATTACAATTTAGTGTAGAACGAAACGCTCAGTATCAAAACTGAGAAGGCTACTTTAGTATAAGATTGACGAGCCAGATCACTAGTTTTATCAAATAGATTGGCCCAAACGGACACCAAGATGAATCGGAGGACAGACGCTCTGCCAATTTACAGTGTAAACGGCAGAGCCATTCAAGACAGGTTTACAGTGTAAATTGACGTAAATCGTGTCGCAGCTGCGCTTCAACCTGTTTACGCCCTGCCATCGAAAACTCAATGGCACAAGCCTGCCAGCTCCATTGCTGCACTATTTTTCGCACCATCAAATCTGACACGTTCTCCAACCGCGCAGGCGTTGCTGTGAGTATGCAGTCGCGGATCATCGGGGCAACACTGTCGAAGCTGCTTCCACCTTCAAGGTAAAACTCGATTAATGGGCTCAGCCCTTGTGACATCACGGAACGGTGAGAAAGCGGCAATAAACTACGCACATTGTCAGGTTCAATATCCTTGAGGCTGTCGCTCAGTTGGTAAACCAGATTGTGTTCAAACCGCGGACGCGCTTTGATGATCCACTCGGATTGGCCCTTGACCATCAGCAAAGAGTGACAACCACTCGCCTGATCGCGTTGGCTGCCTAACTTAAGCGGTACAAAGTCATTGCTTTGCCAAAACTGAATCAGATCGCTGGTGGCACCGAAACTGGTCGACAAATACGAAATGTCGAGCAAGGCATCCAACTGCCTGAGCATCGCCGTTCCCCATCCCTGACGTTGACCGTCTGGGTGGACTGCAATGCGCATGATACGCACGCTGCGCTCGGTTGCGGCCTCCGCACAGCCCAGTTGATTGGCCAAAGTGACCGGCGTCAGATGCCCTTTCGGGCGGCGCGTGCCACGCTGAATGTGCCCGATTAACTCCTCATCCAACCCGCCCTCTTCCACCACTAAAAGGCAACCAAGGCAGACATCGCCATCCAACAACGCAAACAAACGCGTCGCGGAATCCGACAGCAGATGAAACAAGTCATTCGGGGATGTTTGGTAATGGGCGTTGACCAGCAAAGCAAAACACTGACGGACCAATCCAGGTGTCGCCAGCAAATGTACTTTACTCAATTCGATGAGTGGTGGAAGCAACGTAATGGGAGTTTGAAGCGGTGTCAGTTCACAATCAAGCAAGAAAGTTTGATACAGCCACAATTCCAACGGATCGTCCTGTCCCCAGCGGATAGGCTGATCCAGTTGAATAAAGCGCGCTCCCGGCCGCTCGGTACGTAGCCAATGCTGAAATTTGAGTGTGAAGCCACGCCCACACCCTTCGTACCCATGAATAGTGGTCGAAAATACCAGCCGATGGTATTGCTGTACCATTCGCTTTAGCATCGGGATCGGAATTGCTGATGCTTCATCAACCAACAACAAATCACACTCGATCGGCTGGCGTAACAACTCGTCCGGCGCCACAAACGTGAGTGTTGCCCCCTGATACGTCAATGCCGTTTTAGATTTCTGCACATCAGGCAACTGGCGTGCAGCATGGTCAAACACTGGAGAAACGTTGGCCAAACGAGGGGCCGTAACCACGATGTGCCGTGGCCGGGCTTGCATTAGCTGTGCTGCTGCTAAACCAAGAGCACTGCTTTTACCCCGCCCGCGATCGGCGGTAAGCACCAAAGGCCGCTTGCGGTGCCCCTCGACGACCTTGATAATGCTTCCGATCGCATCTTGTTGCTGCGCGTAGCGCGCCTCCCCTTCATGAGTGGACGGAAATTCGGGTAACGCGGGCAGTGCCTGTCCCTGAATTAACCAGGTCAGACGTCGTAACCCAAGCTCGAGCCAGCGCGCACCGTCATCTTGCTCGCCGTTCAATTCTGGCAGCACAATCAACACGCCGCCGCCCTTCAGCGCTCCCAACGCAGCACTAAAGCTGTTGGCATCAAAGCCACTCGACATATCACAGATCAGCAGCTCACATTCCTGGCCCAGCAGTTGTTGTCCTTGTTTGAACGTGACATGTTGGTTTGGAGCGCCGTGCGTTTGTTGGCCACCGAGCTGAAAAACTTGTGAAGGAGCCAGCGCGGCCAGAGCGGCAGTCACACACTGTTGCTGCCATTGGGTATCGCCTGCCGCCACAATGCCGCAGCGAAACAGACCCGGATGAAGACGATGAGCAAGTTGAGTGAAGAATTGCGTTGTGGAAGACATACTGTAAGTCGCAGCTACGGATTCGTTGGCGTCATAGTAGCATAAGGCACAAAAAAAGCCGCACTGAGCGGCTTTTAGCAAAATGGATTGGATTAGCTGAGCTTACCCGCAACAAAATCGAGAATGTCTTGCATGGTTTTATCGTCGACTTTTTTCAGGTTGAGTGACAGATTCGCTCCCTTACGGCTGTAACTGGCACGCCCTTTTACCAGCTCCACTTTCGGACTGACCGTACGCTTGGCCGGTGCCAGAGACGCGATCCACTCTTCAATGGTTTCGGTCACTTCTTTGGTCAGACGTGCCACGCCTTGCGCCTGGCTGCGTTGCCAAACGAATCCCTCTTTTGACTGGCATTTATCCAACAGTTTTTGCTGGTTGTCACTGCTGAGTTCATTGAACTGTTTGTGCAGCTTCACAATGGTGGGGCGCCCCAGCTCTGCCACGCTCGGGTACGCCTGCAGGAGCTCAAGCGGCAAAGACGCCGCTTTAAGCGCGCCGCTCACCAGCGCTTCACTGCACTGAAACATCTTCGCTAATGCTTTCTGATCTTCTGCTTCACCACTATCGAGCTTGAGCTGCATCTCTTTGCCCTTCTCGTACAAAGACAGTGGTTTGTGCGCGTTGGCGACATCAGACAAAAACTTGGCGTGCTCAGTATTGATGCCTTCCGCCACATAAATCAGGAACTCCTGTCCCGACAAAATACACGATTTGCGGCGGCGGCTACCATCCAACACTTCAATTTTGCCATCTTGAGTACGACGTCCGACGGCCGGATATTGCTGGCCTCGTTCACGCAGTGTGCTCAGGACATCCGATAGCGCATGCTCATTGAGGAATGCCTGTTCGCGGGCATTCTCCGCGAATACAACGGTCTGTTGCTCAACTTCAGAGGCCGGAATACGCACCAGCTCAAACGCCACCATCTCTTCACCGGCCACCGCCAGTTCAATCACCTGCGCCTGTTCTTTGGCCGCAGTCTGCGCCTCCTGAGGCGTAGTTGCACGACGCTTGTTCGCTTTGCCAAACAGCTTTGCGTTCAGATCAGATGTTTTAATCGCCATAGTCTACTTACCCCTGATTTAATGATGGCCAATGACTGTGAAGTACACGTTCCAGCTCCAGAGAGCTTTTCTGTACCGCATCCTGCGCGGTCGCCAGCGTCTTTTTACCACCTTCGAAATCACCTGTGGTCAGATCAAACACCGTGCTGTAGGTATCGGCGCAGGTTTCGAATGCCCGGCTCCGCGGGATGGTCGCCATCATCACCTGATCGCCCAGCAGATAGTTCATTTCGGTCAAAACTGATACCTGCTTTTTGTTGTCGTCTTCAAACATCGTCGGCATCAAACGAACAAACTCCAGCCCTTTCCAATCTTCGGGGAACATCTCGTACACCGTTGGCAGGTGCTGGAAGAAGTTGACGGTCGACGCCCAGTCAAGGCGTTTTGCCGCGCAGGGAATCAACAATGCGTTCGACGCATACATCGCATTCCACACCAGCGGATCCACGTGTGGGCCGGTATCGATCATGATGACATCAAAATCGTCAGCAATTTTATCAATCAGAGTTTCTTTCAGCAGCTTAACGATGTCTAACGATTGATTTGTCGACAGGTATTGCCATGCCTCGGCGTTAAACATGGCATCTTCCGGGAACGCAGACACGGTTTTCAGATTCGGGTACTGTGTCGGCATCAACACATTTTTATTCAGAAACTCGTTGTCGATTTCGACCCCATCCGGCACGTTACCGAGCATGACATCAACCGCGGAGTAAATGCTATCATGATCAGAAATACTGATCTGCGGGTTGAGGAACAAACGCAATGACCCTTGTGGATCAAGGTCAATCAAGCAAATGCGGTAACGTTTATCAAGATTCAGTGCCAGACAAGCCGCCAAATGCACTGCCGACATGGACTTCCCAGTGCCCCCTTTCTGGTTCTGCACATTAATAATCCACGGTTTATTACTTTGATTTTTCTTACGTTCATGGAATTTGGGTACACCAGCAGCATCCATTAACATGTGAGCTTCCGCCAGTGAAATCGAATAGTGGTTGGCATTATTCTTAGTAAACTGATGTCCGGCCTCTTCCATCTTACTGATGGCATCGTCCAGTTTACGTCGAGTCAAACCTGAGCGAGTTTCCATCAATGCTTTTGACATTGGTGGGAAATGCTCATCGCGACGTTCTTCTAATACAATCTCGATACGGTCCGCCTGGACCTGAGCCGTCTGTTCAGCAAGCTGATTCAGACTCTCGATCGTTTGTTCTCTTTTCATGACCAAATTCCGTTGTTAGTGACTAAGTTCGATTGTACAGCAAAATGATACCAACACAATAAAAAGGTGAACATACACTTATGCATACCAATCACATTAAATCGAAAATTTGTTAGCGAATTAATGGATCATGTGATAAATACTCTCAAAAATGCGACGATTTTTTCTTGTGTTCCCTTCACAAATGGTCACACATTGAAAGTGTTACAATGTCACTTATTTACAATGTAAAGCTAATACATCAATTTTCTCTTCGGAACGATTATTATGCCTTGTAATTTTACGGGCAGTGTCATTTTGATTTCTCAATCTAGAGAATGTCTTATACTTCTTGCGATTCAAACCCGAATTGTCATTGAAGCGTGAATTGATAAACATAGGTGAACCAATCTGGAAGCATGATCAAGTAATCTCTGATGATCATGCTTTCGGCGTTATATGGGGCAGAAGGAAGCATGATCAAGTATCCACACCGCGACCATCATGCCTCACTGCCATGAAGATCCAATGATCGTTTTCAGGATCAATGATCAAGATAGAGGTCTGTTCGGAAGCATGGTTTTTTAAAGCTAGATTACGGAACAATGCAGACAGACACGGGGCTGAAGAGAAATTCAATGCGAAATATGCTGTTAATCAAAATACATTCGGTCAACTGACTTTCATCGTAATGCCACTTGATCATGCTTTCGTGACTAACCCTCAAGTGCTTGTCCACACAGCTTCTAACGAACTTTGTCGGTTCAATTGTCCGGCTAGATAAATTCGTTGTTTTTTTCATCAATATTGCATCTTCCTTGATCATCGTTTCAGCGCGATACGCTTGAGTTAAACCAGAATCATGTCACAAAGAAAAGAGAATCCATCAGGGCTTGTGGATAACATGTGACAATGCGATGATCATGTTTCGGGAAATACGTTGATCATGATTACGAGATGCTGATGATCATGTTTCAGAACGATTTTGATCATGCTTTCAAACAGTTAATGATCATGCTTTCTGGACTACATTGATCATGCTTCTGACG
>NZ_WXWP01000193.1:0-9205 GCF_009904765.1 Vibrio sp. V39_P1S14PM300 | reverse complement strand
GAATATGGTTTTCTTTAGATACAATACTGTCCAGATTATTAAACAATCCATTCGTACAGGTACCGACCATGATCCCAATTAAGACCTCCGTTGTCTCAGGCGTAGCATTATCCGAAGTGGATGGTGTCACGAAGATGCTACTGATGAAAAGAGTTAAAGGTGACTATTGGTGTCACGTCGCAGGCTCAATTGAAGAAGGCGAGACCGGATGGCAAGCGATTGTCCGCGAGTTTCGGGAAGAAACCCAGATAAACGTATCGTCCCTTTACAACGCTCAATACATCGAACAGTTCTATGAATCGGATGCCAATGTAATCGAGCTTATTCCTGTTTTTGTCGTGTTATGTGAAGCGAACCAAGCCGTTAAGCTCAATGATGAACACACAGAGTTCAGGTGGTGTACGCTCGCAGAAGCGAAAGCACTAGCTCCATTTCCAAGTCAACATCAGGTGTTTGAACATATTTGGGCTTACTTTGTGCACCAGACCGTCAGTGAACTCTACCGAATCCCTCTCGACTGACAAGCTCATTTCCTCGCCATAACTCACTGTTGATTTATACAGTGATTGGTTCTAGTATTTGTAGCAACGACGCAGATCAATCCGCGCTTAATATGATTTCAAGGCTGGGAGAATTAAAATGATAAAAGGAAGTTGCTGCTGTGGCGCTGTTCAATTTGAGCTGAGCGATGTCCCAACGATGATGGGAACATGCCATTGCACACGATGTCGGAAAGTTGGTGCAAGCACCTTGGTGTTTGTAAAGTCAGAATCCTTTCACATCACGCGGGGTCTGGACAAGATTACAACCTACAAGGCCGAACCGCCCTATCAGTACGATCGATGTTTTTGTTCAGTGTGCGGGTCCGCTTTGGGTGAAGTACTATCGACAAGTGACTCATTCCCGATTGTGGCCAACTGCATTGATGATGAGATTGCGCTTGAGAACTCGTTCCACGAGTTTGTAGCTGAAAAGCCAAGTTGGTTAACAATCGGCGATTCAGCGAAGCAGTTTTGCCAACACCCAGAGTTCTAACGGTAACAACCTCGTGGCTTCAGCGGCGCCATAAGCAGAGGGTATCGACATGAAAGTCACAGGCAAATGTTTGTGTGAACAGGTGCGTTATCAGATCAATGGTCCGTTACACAATGCCAGTCATTGCCATTGTTCGATGTGCCGACGCCAACACGGTTCAGCCTTCGCGACATACGCGAGTGTCACACCCAGTAATTTTACCTGGTTAAGCGGGAGTGAACTGGTAGAGTGCTATGAAACAGCCAATGGTGGCGGGTGGTGTTTCTGTCGAGTGTGTGGCGCCACTTTAGCTGGCATGGACAATGGCCAGATCACCAGCATCACTCTGGGTACCGTCGAAGGCGATCCTGGGATCACCCCTCAGTATCATATTTTTGTCGACTCGAAAGCGAGTTGGTACACAATCAGTGATAAGCTTGTTCAATACAGTCAACGCAAGCCAGACACTCCTTCAGACCACTGAATGTTAAGGGTTTGACAATCCGGCGCCAACAAACGACGATGGATATATGAAAACAAATCTTACTCAGCCAACCGTTCGAATTATCATCATTCCGTAGGAATGGTGGGAGTTCTGACGCGCGCTAAAGTTCGCAAACCCACCTAAAGAGGTGGGTTTGTTGTTTCTGCCTCTGGGTATACGAGATCAAAAGGAGGTAATATGAAGAGAATTGCAGTTTTCGGAAAACCAGGGAGTGGAAAATCGACGTTGAGCAAAGCGCTCGCACACGCAACCGGCATTCCATTGCACCAGTTGGACTCCATCGTCTATCAGAAAAATGGGGAGCAGATCGACAAACGTTCGACCAAGTCCACGACGCCATACTCACATCTGACTACTGGATCATTGATGGCTTCGGACCCTTGGCATCCTTTCATCAACGGCTGGAGTCTGCAGATACACTGGTTTACATTGATCTGCCCTATCTAACCAGTTACTGGCTGGTCACAAAGCGACTACTGAAAGGGCTATTCGTCAAACCCGAAGGTTGGCCAGAGGGAAGTTCTGTCGTGAAAGGCACATGGCAAAGTTACAAAACACTGAAGCGTTGCCCGGCATTCTGGAATCATGAATTTATGTTCAACCTCGAGAAATTGTCAGTCGACAAGTCCTTGCATGTGATCCGGTCCGTGTCTGAACTAAAGCAATTTATAAAGCGGCACACAGCATAACCGCCGCAATCATCAAACGCCGTCATAATGTGCCGGCGTTCCTCATTCTTCATCGCCGCTGTCTCATTTTCGCTACCCGTGAATCCAACCTTACAGCAGTTAACCAAGACTTTTGAACTAAACTTTACGTGAACCTAAGGAGGCCGTTATGCCTAAATTCGTGATTGAAAGAGAAGTTGAAGGAGCGGGAGATCTCTCAGCCGAAGAACTGAAAGGTATTTCGCAAAAATCATGCAGTGTACTCGAAACGTTAGGGCCGAAGATTCAGTGGCTGGAAACCTTCGTCACGCCCAATAAGATTTACTGCATTTTCATTTCTGAAGATGAATCTCTGATTCGAAAACACGCAGAAATGGGTGAGTTCCCGGTAAATCAGGTCAACGAAGTCAAGTCCGTAATAGACCCTACCGCAGCAGAATCCGCTTAATACCCGCAATAGGTAGTACAGGTACCGTTCAAGGTGATGCAACGCATCGAGGTAAAGCGTTTGCTATCACCTTGCCTGCTCCGCCCCTGACCCGTTAGTCATACCCTGCCAAAATACAGAAAAATATCAAGATAAGCTTATGATTAAAATAAATAAAATGACTACCATGTCAAATAAGTCCAACTGATATTCTGATTTATATACGCTCAAATCGTTGAACACCGCCAATACCCTGCTAAATTTTAAGGGTATTAAGTTGGTAATCAAGTTGTGTATGGCTACCACACCGGATAGTCACAAAGGAGCGTGATATGTCCAAAGAACTCATACTTATGTTGCATCCGATGTTCGGGATTCTCGCACTGATTGCTGCGGTGTGGGTTTTCGTCGATACATTGAACTCTTCAGATGCAAGCTCATCGCGAATCAAAACGTCAAGTTCACTGGTCGCGGTATTCATGTGGCTAGCCTATGTCGCGGGTGGATATTGGTATGTGGTTCACTACGGCGGTGACAAAGCACTGATCAAAGCAGGCCCCTGGCCGTTTGCGCACTCCTTTGTCATGGAAACCAAAGAGCATCTGTTTCTGATGTTGTTATTGCTCTCTACCTTTCTGCCTATGATGTCGCTTTGTGACACGTCCAGCCACTCGTCTAAAAGGAAGTTAACCCTTTGGACATCGGCTCTCATCATCATCCTCACGCTGGCGATGGAAGGCTCGGGCGCGGTGATCACCATGGGTGTCAAAGCCGCCTTACTCGCCACCTAACAGAAGGATCGCAATCATGTCTGACGAACACGCAAATCAAGAAAAAACATCGAAAGCCGATCACGTCGGTGCGTTTTCCGCTGCATTCGGTCTTTCCTACGCGTTAACCAGCGTATTTAGTGCGCTGCTTGTGGTGATTAAGGAAAGCAGCGAGAGTGTGCATCATGTTCTGGCTGTCATCACAGGTCACCATTGGGTGACACACGGCTTATTGGACATCCTGCTTTTTGTGGGGCTTGGCTTATGGCTCTACCGCTCTCGCGGTGATCAACATATGGCTGTAGATGCCCTGATCGCCATTATCGTCGGGTCGACTCTGGTCAGTACGCTGATCATTGCTGGCTATTTCATCTGAGTCAGCCGTTTGGCCGATACTCCGTCCAAGCATTGATTTCAGTTGGGCTCAGTAGAGGAGTCAATGTTGTCTGTGATCAAGGTAACATTGACCTTAGGTACGCTTTTCTGGTCAGCTTGGCCATGAGAATGACAGCAGCCACATGAATGGCAACAGCAACCATCGTCAGATTCGCTAAGGTTTCATGTACCTCTTCTAACCAGTCAGAGCCCCAAAAATAGTCCGTTTCCATCCCCCACCCCGAGCTAGCGGTCGCGATCAGCAAGCTCCACAATACCCAGACCATGATGGCGCCAGCGGGATTATGTCCATTATGTTTGTCTTGACGAAACAGATACACATCCATCAAATGACGGACAGCCTTTACTGGATTGGGAGCAAAGTGGCTTAAACGCGCCGGCGATGCCGTGAGCATCCCCCATATCAAACGGACGATCACACTGATCAAGATGAGATAACCCGCCCATTCGTGCCACTGACCGCCCTCTTCAAGAACAAAGAAATTCGCCATAAAAAGTATTGCAGAAGTCCAATGGGTCGCTTTCACGACCCAATCCCATTTAAACGACTCAGTCATCCATCTCGACCTTTACTTTGTTCATATTGGTCGGGTCGAAATAAATCTCTATCCGCTTGTCTTTGGCAGTGTAACCATACAACTCGTAGCAACCCGTACCGGTCTTCTTAAACTCTTTAATTCGGTACCCCATTTCTTCTACTTTCGATTTAGCATCTTCGATGGAGAGCCACTGTACCTCTGGCTGCGCTGTACAGGTTGGGTCAGCCAACGCTACCGATGAACTGCCAAATAAAATACAGAAAGCCAAGCCAAGAGTGATTCGCTTCATTAGATCGTTCCTTGTCGTTGAATTATTCAACCTGATGCTAATGAACAAAACTTAAGATTCCCTTAAGACGCCGAAATAATAAAAGAAAGGCCTCCGCATGGAGGCCAACTTAATGTAGATGACTTGATTTTATTGTGTGCTGGCCAAAATAGGATGACTATCGTTTAATTGCAACAAATCCCATAAGTTGCCATACAGATCGCGAAACACGGCGACCGTGCCGTACTCTTGCTGCTGAGGATCGCGAACAAATTCGATACCGTCTGCCACCATGCGATTATAATCGCGCCAGAAGTCATCGGTATTGAGAAACAGAAATACCCGTCCGCCGGACTGGTTACCGATATATGAAAGCTGCTCTGGTTTGGATGCTTTAGCCAGCAACAGCGTCGCACCTTGAGAGCCTGGCGGTGACACCACCACCCAACGCTTATCTTGCTCTGGTTGATACGTATCTTCTATCAGCTCAAACTTAAGTTTGTTGATGTAAAAATCTAACGCCTCATCATAGTCCCGAACAACTAGTGCGATATGAACAATTGATTGTTTCATTCTATATATTCCAAGGTCTAAAAAGTTGGTCGCATCACATTTGTGGTTCAGGCAGTTCTGGCGATGTGTTGTCGACATAAGTCAGAAAACTCGCCCAGAGTTCATGGGTACGCAGTTTGGTCAGCTGTGTTTTACACGTCAATACCATGGTTGTTCGAATCGTACCCTCTCGCCATTTGGTGAGGATTGCCTGGCAATGAGCCTCGTAATATTGCTCCCAACTCTGCTGCGCATTTAAGATAGCCTGAGACAACTCTCTGTCATCTTGATTGAGGTCCAAGCTGGTTTTGAGATAACGTTGTAACTCTTCCTGTGCCTGTTCAAGCTCAATCGATGCACAATGGTTCACCTCATAATTTGTTGCCGCCTTGGCACAGTCGATCTCACCTGAGGTAGCCAATACTGATGTAGTCAGCAATGACGACAGCAACACGGCCCCGTATTTCATCTTCATATTGTTCACAAGTTCCGGTTCTTCATCCCCACACGGTGTCATACTAACAGGCGTGGCGCAACGCTTCCTTCAGTGTCCAACGTCACCAATGATAAATACATTTCGCTCACGAATGCACCTCCGCTGCACTATCATCATTAGCTTTCTCAAAACGCTTCCAAATTTACGCTCTATAGCAATAACGGAAAACCGCCACCAGCGCTCGCCTTACTCATCCAACGTTATTTTCCCAACATACGCAGACAAGAGAGCAAATCTCATCATGCCATGACACTTTGGATAGAAAGCCAAGTATCAAGGTTTTGTTATGTGATTGTTGCTCGCGATCTGCCAATCTAAAACAGATACAATCGATATGCATTAAGTACAATAAAAAGGAAATAACATGAAAACTTTGATTTACGAAACTTTGATTCGCCTGACAAGCCAAGAACCAGAACAGCACGCACAAATCCGACAAAATCTTTACGAGCAGTTGGATTTGCCTTTCGATAAACAATTGGCCTTATACGCCTGTGCTCTCGGACCGGCAAGTTCGGGTAAGCTGGAAAGTAGTCAAAGTATTAACAATGCCGTGGATAGTGCGATTAAACTGTTGGAAACTCCTGAATATTGATTCGCTTGCTATCACTGACACGGCCCACTACTTCTAACGGGCCGTTTTTGATCTGCACGCAATCTGCCGTATCGCACTAAAATAGTATCCAGCATCGATAAGTGCAGGTGCTAATGGGTTAAATGTCGAATCACATCCCCTTCGATGGCTTTCAAGATGGATAAACCTGCGGTTGACTCACTATCAATGGCAACCCAACCATCCGTCCCCATAAACTCAACACTAGAATAGTGAATAGTAACTTCATCATTGTGACCAGAAAGGACACCAGCCAACTTGAAGATACCGATGTGTGTGGTTATTCGAGTGATTGTAAACTCCATCTATGTTCCCTCTGCTCTTCGGTATTACGATACAGCTTCCAAGTTTCATGATATTCAAAAACTGGGTTCCAACAATTTAGCGGATAGATATCGGGTATACCTTAGCCAGCGTTTGGTTTTGTCAACTTGTTAATTTTCTGAAGCGATCATATCAGATGCCTCATTCAGTTTTTCCGTTGCGAGCTTGACTTGCTGTTGTATAAACCGAAAAAAACTGTCTTCATCAATAAACGGGTTCAATGCGCTGGTCGTAGTTTTCCTGTCTCGATTGGCAAACAAGTTATTTTTGTGCGGATGATTTGCCAGATTAACTACGACTGACGGCTCTTCAGCGGCCAACTTCCTGATTCGGGCCATACTCACAAAAAACGTCTTCATGAGGTGAGGGTCTTGAAAATTGACTCCATGCCCCCCCACGACAAACGCACGATACAATTGGCCATTATCTTTCACCATGAAGTCTATGGACAAATCGCCCTCTGTATGGCCTGGCGTAATATAGACGGTAAACTGAGTATCTCCGAGCACAATACTGGATCGGTCTTGGGCAAACCATTGTACTTCAGGGGGCAGGAACTTGTGCTCGCCGCGACTTTTATCAGCTTGCTCTTTAGCCAACTCAAGTGCTTTTTTAGTCATAATCACACTGGCGCCATATAGAGACTGGAGATACTCCGCGCCTCCTACATGATCGGAATGCCCGTGAGTGACTAAGATGTGAGTGACTGGCTTTCCCTCTAACCCCATTTTTTTGAGGTTGATGGGTATCCACTTGCTGTATGGAAAATCGAGCGAGTCTATGATGACCAAGCCAGATGATGTCTCGACAACATACGACGAAACCCACCGATCGCCAACGTAGTACACATTGTCAAACATTTTGAAAGGCTCAACATATCCATTTTCATCATTCATTTCTGGAGCCTTTACGCCCGCCAATGCTTTAATCGAAATGATAAAAACAACAGCAACGATAAGCTTTTTCATGTAATTTCCCTAACTATTCAGGCGTCGTTCATTCAATACCAGCAAACCCAGACCAATGCGCTGTGATTACAACATCTGACGAAAATACCAAGTTCTATAACTCTCTCTTGAATATGTTGGCATGTTGAAGTTTAGGTCGCGCTGCCAAAATGTATTTTCCATCAGCTCTAGTGAATACAGCCAACAGGGGGAGACACACAAATAAAAATGCAGCGCCAGGAGATAAAGAATATTCTCTGCTGGCTGATCGAAAATTTTACTTACGAATTCGTAAATGCGGCTCAAAGAACTGATTATTTATCTACACAGACTCTAGCACAAAAAGTGTAAAAAATGAGGCTGGATCATACCCTAATACTACACGCGAAGAAGTTCGTAAAATAGCGAAAGAGCTTCGCACGAAAATGGTATTGACCTTAACATATATCGTGAGAGACAAGGGCAAGAGCGCTCCATTGAAAATGGGTTTACCTTCGAGTTGGTTGCCGAGCGTATGCTTGAAAGAGACAAACAAGCGTAAAAAGTGAATCGAAGAAGATCAAAGAAAGCGGTAACAACACCTGCTACTTTGGCATTTCTATTCCGTCTCGTTCTATCTTCAAAGACCAATCCCCGAGTACAATCCTCGGAGGATTGGCCTTTTTATCCCGGGTCAAATTTTCAAACCACTAAGTACCACGTCTAAACTGCTTAAAGCCTGATAAAGCGCTTGTTCATCATCTTCACTCTTTGCGATCCATAGTGCCATATCCATCAAGCCTCCATTGAGCAGACGGGCCAACATATCTGGGGAAGTGGGTGTTATAGTCCCTTCATCCATCAAACCGCCAAGCATATCCGCGATAGACGTCAGGCAATCCAACCGCATACTTTGTAACTCATCTGCATCCAAAACTGAGGAAGCATCCCTTAGCAGAATGCGCTGTACTTCAGGCTCAATCGCCATTTTTAAGTAGGCGTGACAACGTCCTGTAAACGCGCTCCAAGCATCTGGAGCATTTGCCGAAACATTGGCCAGTCGTGCATCAAGCTCACTATCGATTTGTGTTAACACGGCACAAAACAATCCTTTCTTATCACCAAAGTGATGGTATAGCGCACCTCGCGTCAGGCCTGCTTTCGCTGTCAAGTCATCCATAACCGTCTGAGCATACCCTACGGTGCCAAAGTGTTCCCTTGCTGTCGCCATCAGTTTTAGTCTGGTTTCTTCCATCATTTCCGCTCTGGATCTTCTGGCCATATCGATTTCCGTTAAAAATTTGTTGCATTTATAGTTGACATACGTAGTGTATGTCAATAACTTTAACATACGCAACGTATGTCAATAAACAACACAAAGTAAGCAACAACGTCGGAGTTTCCATGGCTAACCCTTACAAACAACTGTTCCGAGTCCGGGGAACAGTTGCGTTCTCATTTGCTGGACTATTAGCACGCATGCCGATATCCATGACAGGCATTGGTATCATTACCATGTTGTCACAAATGAAAGACTCATACTGGCTGGCGGGCGGGGTCGCGGCAACATTCACTCTAGCAATGGCCCTTCTGGCTCCACAAATTTCGCGAGCCGTTGATCGATATGGCCAAAGTCGTGTATTGCCCATCGCAACAGGTATCCATGTGATCTCTATGACACTGTTACTACTGTGTACACACTATGGT
>NZ_WXWP01000356.1:0-5922 GCF_009904765.1 Vibrio sp. V39_P1S14PM300 | reverse complement strand
TTTCTATACATACTCTTTATATCAATAGCGTTGAGAGCCGCGGTTGTTTACAACTTTTATATGCCATGCGATAGGCGAGAAACTAAGGAATTGTTTAATACATCAGCAAGTCAGCGTGTTTCACACGCAAACACTTGTTTCTGTCGGAGGTAGCGCTATATTAGGGCTCCTAGTAATGACACTGATGTGAATGAGTGATGTTGACCTCAGAGATCATTGTTCCCAAATCTGAAAAAAATCCCACTCCGGCTAACAAATCCAGAAAGCTGAGCGATGCTTATAAAACAGAAAGGACTCGTCAGGAGGTGACGGAGATAGAGCTCAATCGAGCGACCATCGTCATTGTTGATGAGGACGGACAGTTGCGTAAAGTCCCGCTGCTTGGCGAGCATTAGGCGCGAAGTGGTGAAAGAAGAATAAGGATTGAACCATGAATATCGAACTAAGCGCAGTTGAAGCCAGAATTATTGGCTGTCTGATAGAAAAAGAAGTCACGACGCCGGACTACTACCCACTCACCCTAAACAGCCTGACGACAGCTTGTAACCAGAAAAGCAACCGTGATCCAGTGATGTCGCTGTCTGACGCTGATGTTCAGGATGCCGTCGAAGCGTTGATTTCGCGCCGTCTGGTGAGTGATGAAAGCGGCTTTAACAGTCGCGCAAATAAGTTTCAACATCGCTTCTGCAACACCGAATTTGGTGATCTTAAACTTAATGAGCAAGAAAAAGGGATCGTGTGCTGCTTGCTACTTCGCGGAGCGCAAACGCCTGGTGAACTGCGTACCCGAACTAATCGCTTGTGCCACTTTAATGATGTGAAAGAAGTGGAAGCTGTGTTAGAGGCGATGGCCGGTCGTGAAGCGGGTGCCCTGGTGGTCAAATTGCCTCGTGAAGCTGGCAAACGGGAATCGCGCTATCAACATTTGTTCTGTGGTGAGGTGGATGTAGAAGCGTTGCAAGCCCAGTCGGGTGGACACCAACCAACAGCGTCAGCAAGTGTACACGAAGAGCGAATTGAATCGCTTGAGCAGCAAGTTTCTGAACTTCAGGCTGAAGTCAGTGAGTTGCGTGAACTGGTCAACGCACTGACACAATAAATGTCGAGTCTGTGGTATATCTATCTGATCAGAACGCAAGCTAATGCGCTGTATTGCGGCATTACGACCGATGTCGACAGACGTTTTGATCAGCACAGTCGTGGACAAGGGGCCAAGGCGTTAAAAGGTCGTGGCCCGTTAACACTCGAATGGAGTGTTAAGCTGACGGATTCACGGAGCGAAGCGCTCAAAATTGAATACGCTATCAAGCAACTTTCTAAAGCGCAAAAAGAACAACTGGTGACCGGGCAGGTAACCTTATCGTGCCTTGGGTTAATATAAATACCTTATCTATCTGTTCGGGAAAGGTTAATTTTATTAATTATTTCAGTTAATTATAAAATCAATTGCACCTTTCTCTCGTGGCTTTCCTCATCATTTACGTCGAGAAAAGTGGCACAGTGCCCAGAACTTGAGCATGTGATTCACTTTTGCGAATTTTCACTTTGCAGCTCTGTATTGACAGGCCATACTTAAAGTTTAAGTGAGCACATGAGTGTCGTTATTTCTATAATTTTTATAGGGTTATTGCGCTCTTGTCTGGTCGTCTCAACAATAAATGAAAAGCGGTAGCTTTCTCCGGTGGGATAGGCCGGTTGCACCCGTAAAGAGGACGTCAATGCTAAAACGCAAAATAATAACTTTGGCCGCTGTAGCCTCATTTTCTTCACCGACTTTTTCTAATCCAGCCCAAATTCTCAACGATTACTGGCAATATCAGGATTATCTTGATTCCAATCCACGCCAAAAATCGTTGACCAGTCAGTTGGTGGACGTTGTACGTGAGCCTCCCGTGCCGCTAACGGCAACGGTCGATCAACCGATCAAAATCTCCGTTGTTTATCCAGGGCAGCAGATCTCCGATTATTGGGTGCGTAATATCAAAGCATTTGAGATGCGTATGGAAAAGCTGGGCATCCCTTACCAAATCAATCAGGTATTTACCCGACCAAATATTGATGTCCGTCAGCAAAGCTTATCGTTGATGGAAGCCGTAAAAAACAAATCAGACTATCTGATCTTCACCTTAGACACGACCCGGCACCGCAAGTTTGTTGAGCACGTATTGGGCTCGACGGACACTAAGCTGATTCTGCAAAACATCACGACTCCCGTCAGGAACTGGGATGGACGTCAGCCGTTTCTCTACGTTGGTTTTGATCACTTACGCGGTACAGAAGTGTTAGAGCAGTACTTTCTCAAGCGTTTCCCCGAGGACACCTCTTACTCCGTTTTGTATTTTTCGGAAGGTTATGTGAGTGATGCGCGAGGCGATACGTTTATTGAAGCCATGAGCAACGTCCGTCACTACACGCTCAGTTCGTCGTTTTACACACAGTCGACCAGAGAAAGCGGTTACAGCACGGCCAAGCTTGCTGTGCAGAAAGATCCGAACATCAAATTCATTTATGCATGCTCTACCGATGTGGCTCTTGGCGCAGCGGATGCACTCAAAGATCTTGGTCGTCAGGACATCGTTCTGAATGGTTGGGGCGGCGGCTCTGCTGAACTGGATGCGCTGGCAAAGGGCGATTTAGACGTCACGGTGATGCGGATGAACGATGATACAGGTATCGCGATGGCAGAAGCCATCAAATGGGATCTGGAAGGCAAAGCGGTACCTCATGCCTACTCCGGTGATTTTGAATTGGTGACGTCTGAAGATAAAGCACAACGCATCAACAAACTGAAAGCGAGAGCATTTCGTTACTCAGATAACTAATACATGAAGTTCAGTCTTAAAAGGATGCCGAAGCGTAACCGGCTGGCCGCGTTAATCACACGCTCGGTGTTTATCATTAATGGTCTGTTGATTCTGGTGGTATTGTTTCAGAACTATCAGGTCAGCCGACAGATCATCTCACAAGAGGTTGCACGATCAAATCAGCAAACCTCGAGCTTAGTGCAATCCTTTTTTGACTTCCGACTGACGGCACTTCAGGTTCAGCAAGATGCATACAGCCGCAGTGATAGCCTGCTCATCGCGTTGCGAGCTCGTCATTACGACACTTTAGATGCCTTCTTCGCCAGTATTGATCAAACCGTTCCTGAGTTGGTGCCGGACTTCCGTTTTGTTATTCAGGATGGAAAACTTGCCTGGGATGACGCCAACCATGAATTTTACGGTATCGATACCAAGCAACTGCCTTTGATGGCCAAAGCGATGTCCGTCAGTAGCAACTGGCATCTGAGTCAGGTGCCTTCAACCCTTGGCACTCGTTATCTGATGTTGAGAAAAACGCCGATTATTGACGTGAATACCGGAGAGGTCATGGGGTTGCTGTACATCGGTATTGTCCTGAACAACAACTATGGGTTGGTCAGTACATTAAGAGACAGTACGAAAGCGGACAACGTGATCATGTCGGTTGGCTCAGAAGTTATTGCCTCGACCATCACAAATCGGGCTGGCTACAGTGGTATTGATGTACTTTCTCACTACTCACAGAGTCCGGAGCACCGCAATTTTGTGGTGTCGAAAACAGATCTTTTGATCAACACCACACCGACGTATCTGTCCATTTATACGATCACGAACAACACTCAGATTTCAGCCCTCGCCAGTAGTCATTATTTCTGGGTTGCTGTTGTTTTGATTGCCATCTTTATCTTTGCGGCGCTTACGCGGCTCTGGCTCAATAAGCGGGTGTCAGATGAACTCGACCGACTGATGACGTTTACTCAGGATGCGGTCGATAACAAGATTGTGGCGCCTTCTCCGGAGTCGGACGTTGAAGAGTTCCATCAATTTGGCCAGACGCTGGAGTTGGCGTTTAAACGTTTGTACGAACAAGAGCGGCGCTTTGAAGATTTGTTCAAGTTCTCTTTATCTCCGATTATCTTGTGGGACAGCGATGGTCAGGTGGTAAAAATGAACCCGGCTGCGCACAGTTATTTTGATTCAGAAGACGACGATACGTTCGAGCAGCTGGTCTCCAAACTAATGCCACAAATCAAGATGTGTAATACCGGTGCGACATTGACGGGTATCAACCTGCCACTCGGCAACAAAGTTTTCCGGTGGAACCTGTCTCCGATCCTGATTCAGGGGAAAACCCACACCATTATTACACAAGGGCAAGACATCACCAGTCTGATTGAAGCAGAGAAACAGAGTGAAGCCGCTCGTCAGGAGGCTGAAGAATCGGCTCGTGTGCGGGCAGATTTTCTGGCCAAAATGAGCCATGAATTACGCACACCGCTCAATGGCATCTTGGGTGTCTCTCAACTGCTGAAAAGCTCCGTTCGCGACAGCGATCAGCTCGAGCAGGTCAATGTTTTGTGCAACAGTGGTGAACACTTGTTGGCAGTTCTGAATGATATTCTGGATTTCTCCAAAATAGAGCAGGGCAAGTTTCATATTCAAAAATCTGAGTTCCGTTTGGTTGAGTTACTTACATCGGTTGAGAAGATCTTCTCTCCCTTGTGTCTTGAAAAACACATTGACCTCAAAGTCAGCAATGATCTGAGTGAAGATGTACTGCTGTTTACCGATCAAGTCCGACTCAATCAAGTGCTGTTCAATCTGGTCAGCAACGCGGTCAAGTTTACTCATGAAGGGCAAGTGCATGTGAATGTCTCTGCCAGTAAAAGCACTCAGGGTGAATCGCTACTGAACATCGTGGTAGAAGACACAGGGATTGGAGTAGAAGAATCTCAGTTGCAGTCGATTTTCGACCCGTTTGTTCAGGCTGAATCGACCACCACTCGTGAATATGGTGGCAGTGGATTGGGGCTGGCTATCGTCAAGAGTCTGATGGAGTTACTGGATGGTGAGATACGAGTGTCGAGTCAGCTAGGTCTGGGTTCACGATTTGAACTTGTACTGCCAACACCAATGCGTATTGCTTCCTCTGTCGAGGAGTCCGGTGAGCAGGTCAGCGATCAGGAGCTGTTATTTGACCGACAATTAAAAGTTTTACTCGTTGAAGACAATCACACCAATGCGTTCATTGCGCAGGCATTTTGTAAGAAGTACAAGATGGAGGTGATATGGGTAAAAGACGGTTTGGCGGCGATTGAATATCTAAAGCAGAATCCTCACATTGATCTGGTGCTAATGGACAACCAGCTGCCCAATCTGGGGGGGATTGAAGCGACGAAGATGATTCGTGATGATTTGAATCTCGACATCCCAATCTACGCCTGTACCGCAGATGGTATGATGGATACCAAGCGTGCGTTTCTCACTGCCGGGGCGAACTATGTGATTGTCAAACCGATTAAAGAAAAGGCGTTGAATCAGGCGTTTGTGCATTATAAAAATATGTTCTATCACGGCTGATCAGACAGACTCCAGCTCATAGACTTTTTCAAGTAAGCACGTTCGAAGATCGTCGCTCATTTCCAGTACGGGTTCAAACTTTATCCCCAAGCGGTGCCCGTTTGCATATCGGCTGATACTGACCACTTGATAACGGATATCTTCTGGGAGCAGATCGTTCAATTCACTGTCTACCGTAATCATACTCTGCGTTTCTAACTCGTTCTCTCCCTTTACAAAAAAGCGCAGCCAGAAACAGAAAAATCAATCAGATGCGACTCGTAAGACACTGTGTTATGGGTGAGCGTCGCGGGAATATGAAGGTTATAGCGCTCATGTTCTCGTATTGGTTTGGAGGCGAAGTGCTGTGGCATTCTCAGAAACAGCAAGCAACCAGGTTTGTTGGTTTGAGTCAGGATGGAAGTTTTAAACGCGATCACGTTACCAAGCTTGGTTTGAGTGATACCGCGAACCACAATCAATACGTTTTCCAGTTTTCGCATTAACAGCGCTTCACGCGCTTTCATTGGTAAATCGATCAACAAATAACCGTCAGGCT
>NZ_WXWP01000341.1:0-5900 GCF_009904765.1 Vibrio sp. V39_P1S14PM300 | reverse complement strand
AAATTGTTAAAAGAAGCAGGGCCAATAATTACAAATTTTCGTCAGTTTTTTTGTACTGTCTATCCTGATTTAGGAACTTGTCATGCCAATACTTCAGTCTATGAGCCGTTTATTCACCAAGGATACCCATGCAACAGAACAGCAGGCGCAAACAGCGCTTGCTGTGAACACTTTGAATGCACTTCAGCACAACATGGCGACCATCGAGTTCACACCTGATGGCGATATTATTACCGCCAGTGATCTCTTTCTCACCACGGTCGGTTACACGCTCGACGAGATACGAGGGCAAAATCACCGGATTTTCTGTCCGGAGGCACTCCTTCGCTCAGCCGAGTATCAAAGCTTCTGGCGTGAACTGGCTAGCGGTGGCAGCTATACCGGCACTGTGGAACGCGTGACGAAAACGGGTCAGGAGCTTTGGTTGGAAGCGAGCTACTTCCCTGTAGTTGATGAATCAGGAAAAGTTTGCCGAGTCATGAAAGTCGCCTCCGACGTGACTTCAAGTAAGCATGAATCCGATCGTCAAACGGCCATTATGAACGCGCTGAATCAATCTTTGGCGATGATTGAATTTGAACCTGATGGCACTATCGTCAGCGCCAACGATAACTTCCTCGCTACAGTGAACTACACCCAGTATGAGATTGCGGGCAAGCACCACCACATTTTTTGTGAAGAATCTTTTTACCAGGAGCAACCTCAGTTCTGGCAGGATCTTGGGCGAGGAGTCTTCAAGTCAGGCCTGTTTGGCCGTATCAACAAGTACGGTGAAAAAATTTGGTTGGAAGCCAGCTATAACCCAATCAAGAACCACCATGGGCAAGTTGAACGCGTGATTAAATTTGCCAGCAATATTACTGAACGCGTCAATCATCAGATTGCTGTGCGAGAAGCAGCAGAAGTGGCGTATTCGACGTCGCAACAAACGGTATCCAGCTCTGAGCGCGGAGCCAATGTCTTGGCCGATATAACGTCAGCGTCACACAACATGGGGCAACAGATCGACGAAGCAAACGACATCATGAGCGGCTTAGATCAACAGTCTCAGGAAATTAATCAGATAGTATCAACCATCAGCCAAATCGCTGAACGCACGAATTTGCTGGCCTTAAATGCCGCGATTGAAGCCGCTCGAGCAGGTGAACAAGGACGCGGGTTTGCTGTCGTGGCCGATGAAGTCCGTAAGCTTGCCTCCAGCACAACTGCATCAACGGAAGAGATTGAAACCATTGTGAAGAAAAATACCCAACTGACAGGTTCAGCGCTGGCAACCATGAAGGCACTTCAGCACATGGTCGAGACCTGTAATCAACAGATCTCGGAAGCCGAACGAGTTATCAGTGAAATCAACCAAGGCGCGAGCAACGTTTCGGAAACGGTTGGCGTACTGGTCAATACCCGATAATTAAAGTGTGGGACACGGACGTCTCCATTTTAATTCGTACGGTCTGTGAGTAGCATTCTTAAAGATTCTTTGAAAGGAGAACGCTGCTCCAGCAGTATCTGGTCGTTTTTGATCAGCAAGAACGAAACACACTCAAAAATCTTGTCCATACTGACTCCTTTCATCTCGACACTCATTCCTCTTCAAGTTAAACATGATTGGCAACATCATTCCTTAAACCTGTATGTTCCAACATCGATCGCCAGCGTTGCATGAAAGGGACGAACTCTCGATGAGGGATAAATTTTTTTGCCGCTGTGTTGCCGTGAAGATAGACGGCCTCCAAAGCCCACACATGATGATCGGCATAGATGCCCCACGCTTTCGCCCCATCATCCAGCGCCTCGTTCGTTAGCGGAGACCACTTGATGTAACCACGGACGAACTCCGCACAATGTCCGGCGTCTAACTGGAGCATGTACATACACGCACGAGCGATCTCATAGCCTACTGGCATGCAACACACCAGATCCCAGTCAATCACCGCGCTGACTTCTCGGTTTGCATCAAAAAATACATTGTATTGATGATAATCGCCATGAATAAGCTGCGGTTTGGACACAGGTTGATAGTGGTGGATGCTGCAGTCACTGGCCAAAAACTGTTGCTGCTGTTTAGCGCGAATCAAAGCCCAACGTTCTGTATCGGTAGGATTTGCCTGTGACTGCAGTCTGTCGATAATAACTTGCAGTCGAGCGACCCAGCTTGACTGACTCCAACGCAACGGAATGACAGGGAAACCGTCTTGCCGGTAACCGACCAGCCCCAGATGCAGCCGGGCTAATGCTTCGCCCGCCGCCCTCGCGTGAGACAAACTTAATTGGTTTACAATCTCACCTCGTGCCTCAGGATACAGTGCAAAAAAACTGCCCATCTCCTCAACCCAGGTCCGATTATCCATTGTACATAGTGGTAAAACGACAGGTAACGCCTGCTCGCTCAGATTCGCCACCAGAGCATGTTCACGAATGATCTTTTGCGGTTCGCCGGTTTTAAATCGCCTCAGATAGAACGTTTCTGGCTCAGAGAGCCGATAGATCTGATTGGTTGCACCAGTCGTAACGGGCTCAATGCGTTGGCAATTTTCAGAACTCGGCCAATATCGTGTTATGCGTTTCAATGTGTCAAAGGGCAAAACAACATCGCTCACAGTAAATGCCATCCTTTGCATACTATTTCGCCAATATTATCACTCACCACTTAGCGCGTCAGTCGCCGCTTAGTGATCTCTACACAAAAACTTACCAATAATCTTTATCTTACCCACTAGGTTTTCTTGTATGTGCATTCAAATTTACTAACTTACCAATAAGCCTTGATAAAAAACGAGACGTTATGCTTTCCCTCAACCACTTTAAAATGAAAAATAAAGTGATGATTCTGGCTGTAGTCCCGCTGGTTACCATCGTCTATCTGGCATATCTAAAAATTGACGAGCTCTCTTTTCAACTGAAGAATATTGATATTCTTTCGCACGATATCCAGTTTATCCAACTGCTTTCCACTAACCACCGCGAGTCTCACATCGCGCGCATTCACCCAGACAAAATCGCTGATCAGGCCGCCAAACAGCAACAGCGATTCAATCGTATGCATGAGCTTGTTCCCCTTGCGTTTCCTCAACAGGACGCAGGTTATTATCAATAACCTGTTGTTAGACATGTCAGAAACTCAATCCGATTTGTTTCAGACCAAGAGCATGAAAGAGAGCGACGAGTTATCCACTTGGTTGGCAGAACTCCACTCGCAAATGTTGTTGCACCTGGAAAAAGTCGATATTCACACAGGGATTCCGACGATTGAAGGACATTTAAAAGCGCTGTATCAACTTGAATGGTTAATGCTTTGGGCTGCTGAAGAGAACTGGTTTTTCCATCGTGAATCTCGTCAAAGCGACAGTTGGGCTACAGAACAGGCTCATCATGACAACCATAAGAGAATTCAGAACTACTTCGATTTTCAGAAACTTTATATTGAGCGCTTTTTGGTGATTAACGCTGATAAAAGCCATGTTCAGATGCTGTTGAACACGTTTTCGCATCCGGCATTCTCATCCAGTGCCCGGTTTCGTGATCAACTGCTTAACAACGATGAGGCGCTTCATATGTCAGAGCAAGCGATCAGAGATGGGCTTAAAAGTCTGGATCAACGCTTATCATTGCTTAATAGCGTCGCAAGACAAATTGAAATCGGCCTGACTCGGGAGCTCAACAGCAAAGTGGCGGATTTCAAAACCAAACGTCTCGCTTTTATCACGCTGGTTTCTTTACTGGCCGTATTCATCTTTACCATCAGTCTCAACCTAGCCCACCGCGTTGCGGGTTATCTGCCAGAAATTCTTAATTTTCTCAAAGACGCCGACACCAATACGTCGCAATCAACTGTGATGGTAAAAGGCAATGATGAACTTGCAGAATTTGCTAAAAAGATTAACACACTGACTAAAGAACGACGGGAAAATCAGCGTCATCTGATTGAATCGCGCGACTTTGCCCGCCAACAGGCTGAGAAAGCAGAACGAGCTAATCGGGCAAAAAGCAGCTTTCTTGCCAATATGTCGCATGAGATTCGTACACCACTAAATGGCATCATAGGTATCTCCGAGATACTGTCCGAAACCAAGCTGTATGCCAGTCAACGGGAATACCTAAGCACCATTGAGACGTCTTCTCAGCATTTGTTGAGGCTCATCAACGATATTTTGGATCTCTCTAAAATTGAATCCGGTGAACTGCGCTTATCGCTCCACTCAACCAACATTCGCGAACTCATTTATGATACAGCAGACATGATCACCAGCCGCATCTCCGATAAGGGATTGGTACTGGACATCAGTATCGACCGTGATGTTCCCGTTTCATTGCTCGTGGACGAGTATCGTCTGGGGCAAGTGTTGCTCAATCTACTATCAAATGCCGTCAAATTTACTGAAAAAGGTACCATTAAAATTAAAGTCACGTGTCTCTCTAAAGAAAACCAACGTGCGATGCTACGTTTTGAAGTTATCGACACAGGGATCGGGATCGCGAAAGACAAACAAAAGGTTATTTTTCGCCCCTTTGCTCAGGAAGATGCTTCCACCACCCGACAATTTGGCGGTACAGGGTTGGGGTTAGCGATTAGCAACAAAATTGTAAACCTAATGAACAGCGAGATTCGCCTCGATTCAGACAAAGGATTGGGCTGTCGCTTCTTTTTTGACGCCAAACTCGAATTTGAAACGGACACCGTTAATGTCGTTGATGATATCCCGCCTTTTTACCTGATTCACAATAACCTCAGTTGGCATCAACACATATTGGATGAGATCGCCTATTTCGGGCTCAACGTCCAAGCCATGTACAACGATGTCTCGGCGTTTATACAAGATGAACATCGCTTAAACTTGACCGTGGTGTATTTGGAATCGGAACCCAAACAGTCACTTGAGCACATCAACACCATCAGTGACGTGACACAGTCCAACATTACGGTAATTCGCCTTGGTTATAGCGGCAATCGTGACTACGGCGGTAAGGTTCATGGGCTGGTGACTTACCCTCTACTCGGAAGAAGGCTATTAAAAGCACTTCGTCCGTCAATCAACGTCGAAAATGGGGCGCTCGGTCAAGTCACGCCTATCTGGGAGGCGAAAAAAGAACGGCTAGCTGAACCGTCTACAACGCCTTCTTTGGTAAACGTCAGTAACTTAAGCACTCAGCCGCAAGTATTGGTAGTTGAGGATAATCGAGTTAACCAACTGGTTGCCACCACGTTATTGCAGAAGTCGCATTTAACTTACGACGTTGCCAACAACGGCCAGGAAGCCGTAGATCTCATCAATCAGGGTAAACGGTACAAAGCCATTCTTATGGACTGCATGATGCCGGTGAAGGACGGTTTTGAAGCGACCAGAGACATCCGTGATTATGAGAGCAAAAACAACCTGAGTCACACCCCCATCATTGCGCTGACCGCGTCGGTTATTGATGATGACATTCGTAGATGTTTTGATGTTGGCATGAACGACTATGTGCCTAAACCATTCCACAAAGACACCTTGTTAGAAAAAATAAAGTCATTCGTCTAAACAACTGACTTGGCGTCTATCAGGCTTTTCGTATCTTATTTCCTCAGAAACGGAAAGCATGAAGCAAAAACTCGCCGTTTAATTTAGTAAGTGTTCTCTGTTATTGACGCTGGTGACTAACCAATATTTACTTACAAAAACCTCGGTATCAAACATCGCAAGCTTAATAAGCAATGGGTTGGCTATCACATCTTTCCTGTTTTGCCTGCCAAACCACACGTAATCTTCAATATCGCATGTGACTCATTAGCGCGCCTCAACAGTCGGCTATTAGTATACAAGTCACTGAAACTATTTCTATTAATAACATTAAGTTAGTATTAAACTAGCGTTCGAAGAAACACAAAAAAGGCTTATCGTTCCGATTAAAAAAACCTATGGATA
>NZ_WXWP01000221.1:0-31009 GCF_009904765.1 Vibrio sp. V39_P1S14PM300 | reverse complement strand
ATCCACCTCGGCCCTAATCTTGAGGGCAGTCAACAAGCCACAATCAAGAAGAGGTGATTATGTCAAATCCATACCCAAGAACGTTTTCTCATATCGGCATTTCTGTGCCGGATCTGGACGCTGCCGTGAAGTTTTACACCGAAGTGCTCGGCTGGTACGTCATTATGCAACCGACCGAAATCATGGAGGACGATTCTGCTATCGGAGAAATGTGTACCGACGTGTTTGGTGCAGGCTGGCAAAGTTTTCGTATCGCACATTTGTCGACCGGTGACCGCATCGGGATAGAACTGTTCCAGTTTAGTAATCAGCAAAACCCGGACAACAACTTTGAGTACTGGAAAACCGGTGTGTTCCATTTCTGTGTACAGGATCCGGATGTAGAAGGACTGGCGGAGAAAATCGTTGCCGCAGGTGGCAAGCAACGAATGAAAGCGCCTCGTTACTACTACCCGGGTGAAAAACCTTATCGCATGATTTACATGGAAGACCCGTTTGGCAACATTCTGGAAATTTACAGCCACAGTTACGAGCTGCATTACGCCAGCGGCGCCTATACTTCATAGTGGTTAAAAATATTGAGCGGTGCCCCGGACGAGTTCGCGTCGGGGTAAACTGCCGGCTAAACCACAAGCCGGAACCGGCTTGAGACAGGCTGCGTCAGCGGCCTGTCGACGATTTCGCAGTGCAATGGTTGCTGCAACTATGCCCAGAGGAGTGTCATCATGAAAGCCGTAACCTATCAGCGTGTCGAGGATTCGTTTGTCCTTAAGGAACTGGCGATCCCAGTGCCGGAGAGTGAATTTGATGTGGTTGTCAAAGTACACGCGGTAGGACTTAACCCGGTGGATGCTAAAATTCATTTGTGGCATCAGACGGTCAGTCACATGAATGACGACTTTGTCGGCGGCTTGGATGTCTCAGGCGAAATTGTTGCAGTTGGTGAGGCGGTGAGCGAGTGGCGAATTGGGCAACGTGTGCTTTATCACGGTGATATGCGCCGTGCATATGGAGGATTTGCCCAGTATGCCCTGCAGGACTCACGCGCCTTGCTGCCGCATCCGGCCATCAGCGCCGAAATGGCCGCGGCTACTCCCTGTGCCGCCTGGACGGCTTATCGGGCGTTGGTGGACAAGCTCAATATTGCTGAACGTAGCAGCATTTTCATTGCCGGTGGCGCCGGTGGTGTGGGCAGCTTTGCGATTCAGTTGGCGCGGCTTTTTGGCGTGCATACCATCATTACCACCAGTTCGGCCTCTAATCACGGTTACGTGCGTTTGCTCGGTGCCACGGACGTGATTGACTACCATCAGGAAGACATCGTGCAGCGGGTCATGGCCATCACTGCCGGACAAGGGGTGGAAGTGGCGCTCGATTGTGTCGGTGGTGACAACGATAAAATAGCTGCCGCAGTCCTCGGATTTGAGGGGGAACTGGTAGAGTTAGTAAAAACGATGAACCCGACGGAATATCCGGGCGCGTTTGAGAACGGACTCAGTTTCCATCAACTGAGTCTGGGATCAGGCCACATCAATGGTGAACTGGGCCGGGCAACCATCACTGATGCCGGGCGCTCGGTCTCTTATCTGTTGGAAATGGGTGAGCTACAGCTGCCGGAACTGAAAGTGATTGAGCTGGAGCAGATCGGTGCCGCACTGAAAGCGCTGCGTGACCAGCACACGGTCGGAAAAGTCGTGGCGCGTATTACCCACTGAGATTGTTGTTTGTGGCGCAAAAGTGATTTGTTATTTTTGCCGTTTACGCATTGAGTACACGGCACAATAATAAGCCTCATCGGACAACCCAATACAAAGGTAAAGTGAATGAATACCATCCCTATGCTTGGCGCAGGCACATTTCGACTCAACGAGCAGGCGGCCTTCGATTCCGTGTTGATGGCGTTGCAGGCTGGCTACCGGCACATTGATACGGCGCAGATATACGGCAATGAACAGCAGGTCGGAGAGGCAATCCGTGCTTCAGGGCTAGCACGTGATCAGGTGTTTATTACCACCAAAGTCTGGACCGACAATCTGGCTAAAGCCGACTTTATTGACAGCGTTCGCGACAGTTTGGCCAAGTTGCAGACCGATTACGTTGACCTGTTGTTGATCCACTGGCCACTCAAAGATCCAGGTGTGGCAATGGCAGAGTATCTGGGCGAACTTAAAACGGCCAAAGCCACTGGACTGACGCGTCAGATTGGCGTGTCTAATTTCACCAACGCCCAGCTTGAACAGGCCATCGCGATAGTTGGTGAAGGCGAAATTGCGACCAACCAGGTCGAAGTGCATCCGTATCTGCAAAACCGTGATGTTGTGGCATGGTGTCGACAACACGGCGTCGTGGTGACCGGTTATATGCCGTTTGCTTACGGTGAAGTGCTGAAAGACGACACCATTTTGGCGATTGCCGATAAACACGGGGCGTCAGCGGCCCAAGTGGTGCTGGTGTGGATGCGGCAACAGGATCTGGTCACGATTCCATCGTCGACCAAAAAAGCCAATATCGAGAGTAATCTGGTGTCAGATACCATTACGCTGAATGCCGATGATATGGCGCAAATCGCAGTACTGGATCGAGGTCAGCGGCTGGCCAATCCAGACTTTGCCCCTGAGTGGGACTGAAGCAGAAAGTCAGTAAAAATGTGAAAATCCAGGCACCTGGCCCGGATTTTTTGTGTCTTTCCCGGTAATAGTTGCTATTATCAGCAGCATCGAATAGTCGGGGGGCCGTTGTCGTTTAACGATGACAGGCTGAGATCGCATTGCGAGACCCGTTGAACCTGATTCAGTTAGCACTGACGTAGGGAACTATTGCACCGTCTGCCTTGGCGCAGCGGTCCACGTTACTCAAGGGTAAATACGCTCTGCGTTGATCCGCCTCCCTTGTTCACGTGCCAGTTCCCGAACGTCAGTTTAGGAGCGAGCATGCCTCACATCACACACTCTTCATCTACGCCCATTGTCCTGACCATAGCTGGTTCAGACAGTGGTGGTGGCGCCGGTATCCAGGCGGACATTAAAGCTATTTCGGCGACCGGCAGTTTCGCCTGTTCAGCCATTACCGCGATTACTTCACAAAATACCCTGGGCGTTTCGGCCATTTTTCCGGTTCCGTTACAACACGTTGAGCAGCAGCTGGACGCCGTTTTCAGCGATCTCAATGTTGTGGCGGTTAAAGTCGGTATGTTAGCGGACGCGGAGATCATCCGTGTGGTGACCGCTAAGATCCTTCAGTATCAACCTCGATTTCTGGTGGTGGATCCTGTGATGGTGGCAACCAGTGGTGATCTGCTTCTGGAGCAGGCGGCGATCAGTACGCTAAAACAATTGCTGCTTCCGTTGGCGGATCTGATCACCCCCAACTTGCCGGAAGGCGCCGCACTGACGGGGCGGCCAATCCCGAACAATGAAGATGATATGACCCACATGATCGCCGACTTGCGTCAGTTGGGCGCGGGTGCCATTTTGCTCAAAGGTGGCCATCTGGAGCAAGACGCCCAGAGTACCGATCTGCTGATCACACCTGACCGGGTTGAGCGCTTGTCCTCCAAACGCATTGCGACGCGCAACACTCACGGTACGGGCTGCACACTGTCATCGGCGATCGCGTCGTACCTGGCTCAGGGCAATGTTCTGCACAAAGCGGTCCATCTGGGTAAACAGTATATTTCTCAGGCGATTGCGCATGCTGATGAGCTCGACATTGGTCAGGGACATGGGCCGGTACACCATTTCTTCGACGGGCACCGCTATGTGCGCTGAGCCGGCGGCGTTGGGTGTGACGCTGGAGCAACTTGCGCTGCGCTACCACGACAGCGATACCGCGACGCTGAGTGGCTTCGATATGCACATTCCAGCCAGTCAGTGGACCTGTATTCTTGGTCGAAGTGGTTGCGGAAAATCCACCTTGCTGCGCTATCTGGCTGGCCTTTTACACGCGCAAGCGGCGGTCAGCGGCAAACTTACGGTCTCTGATGGGCAACCGCTCGAAGGTCGAATTGCCTACATGGCGCAACAAGATTTGTTGATGCCATGGTTGTCGGTACTCGACAACGTTTGTCTGAGCCGCCGTTTTGGCCAGGCGGCCCCGGCGGACACGGCGCGGGCGGTATCGCTGCTCCGGTCTGTTGGACTGGCTGAATATCAACAGGCCATGCCACAACAGCTGTCCGGTGGGATGCGTCAGCGGGTTGCGCTCGCCCGGACATTAATGCAGGACCAGCCCGTCGTGTTGATGGATGAACCGTTTTCCGCCTTGGATGCGGTTACCCGCCACAAGTTGCAGACGCTGGCGGCGACGTTGCTGCGCGGGAAAACCGTAGTACTGATTACTCACGATCCACTCGAAGCCATTCGCCTCGCACATCAGCTCTATATTCTGCAAGGGATGCCGGCTCAGGCTGAGTCTCTGGCCTTGCCTGCGAGCCGGCCACCACGCAGCTTGGATGCCGATGGGGCGCAATTACAACAGCAGATCATTGAGGCTCTGGAGCAAGACTATGCGTGAGGTCACTCAAATGGCGTCGCTGCCGTCTGCCTTTCGACGCAAGGAGCGAGTATCCCATCCGGCTGTTCGTCTGGCGCTCAGCGCCTTGGTTATCCTGGCGCTTTGGCAACTGCTGGTGGTCGCGCTGCGCCTACCGGCGTTTATCCTTCCAGCTCCGCTGGATGTGTTCGAACGTTTGCTGCTGCGCCACGATGTTCTGCTGCGTCATACCTGGGTTACTGGCCAGGAAATTGTACTCGGTTTACTGCTGGGATTGTCGGTTGGGCTGATGTTTGCGCTGCAGATGTTGCTGTTTGCTCCGCTGAAACGTTGGTTGCTTCCTTTGCTGATCGCCAGTCAGGCGGTGCCAGTGTTTGCCATTACCCCCATTCTGATGCTCTGGTTGGGTTATGGCATGGCGTCAAAAGTGGTGATGGCGGCGATCATTATCTTCTTTCCGGTCACCACCTGTTGTTATGACGGACTGCGAAATACGCCAAACGGTTATCTCGATCTGGCGCACACCATGCGTGCGACCCGCTGGCAACTGCTGCGTTACATTCGCTTTCCGGCGGCCTTGCCGGCACTGGCATCTGGCATTCGTGTTGCGGTGGTGATTGCTCCCATCGGTGCGGTGGCGGGGGAGTGGGTCGGCTCCAGCGAAGGGCTTGGCTACCTGATGCTGCAAGCCAATGCGCGCATGCAAATCGACGAAATGTTCGCGGCGCTCTTTATTCTTTCCGGGTTGTCGGTGGCGCTGTATTTCCTGACCGACACTTTACTTAAACGATTTATCCCTTGGGAAAGTCACTGATTAAAAAGGACTCTGTGTGAAAACAACCAAATTTATCTGTGCTGTTACTCTGGTGGCGTCACTGTTTTCCATCGCGGCACACGCGGAAACCAAACCTCTGACTCTGATGCTCGACTGGTTTGTGAATCCGAACCATGGCCCGATTGTGATTGCCAAACAACGGGGCTACTTTCGTCAGCAAGGGCTGACGGTGGATATTCAGGAGCCGGCAGACCCGAGTACGCCTGCCAAGCTGGTCGCAGCGGGTAAAGTCGATCTGGCCGTATCATATCAACCAAGCCTGACCATGGATGTGGCACAAGGATTGCCATTGATCCGCGCCTCAACGCTGATCGCGACACCGCTGAACACCCTGATGGTGCTGGACAACGGTAAGATCAACACCATGGCCGATCTCAAAGGGAAGAACATCGGTATCGCCATTGCAGGCAATGAGGAGGCCACTATCGGGACGATGTTGGCGCAGGAAGACGTGAAATTCAGTGACGTGAACATCATCAACGTGGGTTGGGCGCTTTCGTCGTCACTGGCGTCTGGCAAAGTCGACGCTATCTGGGGGGGCTTGCGTAATTTTGAAACCAATCAACTGGCGCTGGAAGGGTATCAAGCCAAAGCATTTTTCCCCGAAGAGCTTGGCGTTCCTGCGTACGATGAGTTGGTGTTTGTGGCCAATGCCAAGCATTACGATGCTAAAGCCATTCAGGGGTTCAATAAAGCGATTGAGCAGGCGACGACCTATATTGTGAATCACCCTCAGCAAGCCTGGAACGAGTTTGTTGCCTATGCTCCGGATACACTGGGCAATGAACTGAACCAGCGCGCCTGGCAGGATACTCTGACACGTTTTGCGCTGCGCCCGTCCGCGGTGGATCTGAAGCGATATGATGACTACGCGCGGTTTATGTATGACCAGCACATCATCCAAACTCTGCCTAAGGCAGGCGATTACGTTGTTGATTTTAACTAACCGGAGCACCCGATGAATTATCAGGATTTGATAGAGGCTTGCCGTGATGACTGGCAGGCGTATACCCAGCATCGTTTTGTTCAGCAACTGGCAAGTGGGGCTTTGCCACAACCCTGTTTTTTGCACTATCTGCAACAGGATTTTCTGTTTCTCAAGCAGTACGCCCGTGCGTACGCGTTGGCTATTTACAAAGCGCGCACGCTGGAGGACATGCGGCGCGCGTTGCCAAGTGTACACGCGCTACTGGACTCGGAAATTGCTCATCACGTCCGCTACTGCGAACAGTGGGGACTGACAGAGCGAGACATGGAAAATGAAGCGGAAGATGTCGGGACCGTCGCCTACACTCGCTTTGTACTGGACGCGGGAATGAGCGGTGATCTGGTCGATCTTTATGCCGCTTTGGCGCCGTGCTCCATCGGTTACGCAGAGATAGGCCGCGCGCTGTTGGCGGCAAAGGAGACATTGCTTGAAGGCAACCCGTATGCGACCTGGTTGCATCTCTATGGCGGTGAAGAGTTTCAGTCTGGTGTGGCCGACGGCGCCGCGCATTTCAACCAGTTGCTGGCAGACATCGACCTCTACAGCTCGCGCGGACAAAATCTGATTCAGGTATTCAAAACCGCCACCCGAATGGAAGTGGCGTTCTGGCAGCAAGGTCTGGATGCACAATAGGAGAACACGACGTGGAAAAACAACTCATCGTAGACGCATTACGCGCAGTCCGGGCGCAGAAACCTCTGGTGGTGAATATCACCAATTACGTGGTGATGAATAACACGGCCAACGCCCTACTGGCGCTGGGAGCGTCCCCCATCATGGCGCATTCCAAACAGGAACTGGCCGAAATGATGGCATTCGCTGGTGCGCTGGTGATCAATATTGGCACCCTCGACAGTCAATGGCTGCCGCGGATGCGCTATGCGGTGGAGCAGGCCAATAGTCACGGCAAAGTCGTGGTGCTGGATCCGGTCGGATGTGGGGCCAGCCGTTTGCGTACCCAAGCGTCACGCGAGTTGGCGCAACTGGCGCAGCAACTGATTATTCGGGGGAATGCGTCCGAAATCATCGCACTGGCTGGCGAGCAGGCGCAAAGTAAAGGTGTGGATGCGCTGGACAGTAGCGATGCGGCTGTTGGCGCCGCGCATTATCTGGCAGAGCAGTATCAGGCCAGTGTGGTGATTTCCGGAGAAAGTGATTACGTGGTCTCGGCCGATCGCATTCAGTCACTGTCCAATGGTCACGCCATGATGCCATATGCCACGGGTATGGGGTGCACGCTGAGCGCGCTCACCGGTGCGTTCGCTGCTGTTGGAGAAACCTCAGGACTGGCGGCTGCGGCGGTCATGGGCGTGGCGGGGGAACTGGCTGCGGAGTTAGCTAACGGGCCGGGTAGCTTACAGATGCATCTGCTGGATAGCTTGTATCAATTGGATGAAACGGTGCTGTTATCGCGCCTCAAACTGCGATGACCGAGCGCAGAAGCGGAGACTCTTTTATGAATCCTTACCGTTTGTACCTGGTGACGGATGATCAACAAGACATCACCAGGCTCAAGAAGGTGGTGGCGGAAGCGGTCGCCGGTGGGGTTACCATGGTGCAGGTCCGTGAAAAACACGGTGATGTGCAGGCGTTTATCCAGCGCGCCGAAGCCGTCAAAGCGGTCTTGCAAGGTTCCGGGGTGCCGTTGATTATTAATGACAGAGTAGATGTGGCACTTGCGGTCGGGGCAGACGGAGTGCACCTTGGGCAGTCCGATATGCCAGCAGACATCGCCCGCCGTCTGATTGGTGATGATAAACTGCTCGGGTTGTCGATTGAAAATGAGCAGCAACTGGCCGACGCGGAGGCTCTGCCGATCGACTATATTGGGCTGAGTGCGATTTTCTTGACCCCGACTAAGACCAACATCCAGAACGAGTGGGGGATACCCGGGCTGGAGTATGCGCTGGCCAACAGCCGTTATCCGGTGGTGGCGATTGGCGGCATTCATCCGGCTAACCTCCAACAAGTCTGGGAGACGGGCGTGCATGGCGTCGCTTTGGTGTCGGCTATCTGTCATGCCGCAGACCCGCGCACGGCTGCCGCGGCCATCTTACAGCAGCTATCCGACGAGCCAAACTGAGCGATCATGAGCCATTGCCTCAGTCTGTGGGGCGGTGGCTCTGAGACGTTTTTCTCACTTGTGTGATTTACTTTCCGCGATTTGACAGCAAATTGATTATTCCCGGCCTGCTTGTCGGCTACCATGCCGAATCTTCCAATGGTTGCTTGGGCGGAATGAGCGATGAAAGAGCACTTATACAGTAAATACAATGGGTTACTTATGCTACTGCTGATGTCGGTGCTGTTGGTACCGGTGTGTTTACTGAGCACCAATGTGGACTTGCTCTCTCACGTGTCTGACTTGACTGGAATCACTTACAACATGCTGACCAATTCCGCTGGTAGTAAAGGTTTCCTGTTTACCCTGATTTTTCTTACTGCCCTGACGTTCATACTGCGAATCCCAAAAGCGCAATGGGCGTCACGCATGTTACAACTCGCACTGATCCTGATAATAGGGTTTGCCAGCAAAACCGGCCTTAAACACCTAACGGAAAGCCCTCGTCCTTACACTGAACTGCTGACCGCGCAGTTGCTGATCCCGGACCCGGGTCATTTCTACAAACTGGATACTGCACAAAAAGCGGCGGTGATTCAGGAAGCCCAAAAAGAAGTGAGCCACTGGCGCACCGTGAACTGGCAGGGGGAAAAAGATTTTTCTTTCCCATCCGGCCACACGCTTTTTGCGGCGATTTGTGTGGCGTTCTTTGGCGGTCTGTTCTTTGAACGTAAGCGCTACGCGTTGGCCGTGGGGGTACTCGCCTGGGCACTGGCCGTAGCCTATAGCCGGTTGTGGTTGGGTATGCACCGACCAGCCGATCTGTTTGGCTCAGTCCTATTCATTACGGCGGTGTATGCTTTGATGCCAAATTTCACTCAGGTTGGGGACAAACTGGTGGCCAAGTTGCCTGAACGTTGGCAACACGTGTTATCACGTTGAGCTGGGTTTCTGGGAATCAACGCGCCACTCCGCGCCTTGAAGTCACAATGAGATAGGCTATAACTAGTTATAACTGACTCATTTACGAGGCGATTTATGATCTCATACGCCGGTCGGGTAGGCATTTTATTGGTTTCTGTATACGGCATCAGTGCCTGTGCACCTGATACCGATCCGCCGGTCCCCAGACACGCAATTTGTCAGGCGTTCAATCACAATCAGGTGGTGGCCGTATTGGGTGAGAGCCCGGTGTTGCAAGGGGAGTGGTATGCTGACTGGTCCCATCAACTTAACCAGTTTGTCGCAACACACCCGGACGTGTCGGTCACTCACAGCCGCGATATTGACGCGCTTCAGGTACCGGAGTACACCTTGCTGATTGCTCAGAAAGTGAACGGGGAATACTGGTTGCAGGAGGTCACGCAATCGCCATACTACGACTATGTGATGGCCGATATGACCGGGCAGCCGATCAAAGGCATACTGCGTTATTTTACCTTAGAGGAAGAAGAATACTCGCAACTGGCTCACTACTGCGAGTAACGTTTTCAGTCACATCAAATCGCGATGCAGAATTTCCAGCTCTTCACTGGCCTGTTCGATGATCTGATGCAGATCGTCGGCGTCTTTTTCTGCCAGCGTCAATTGCCAGGGGCGCGCACCTCTGACTTCTTCGCGACCAATCACACGAACATGCTTACCCTGCTTTTCAAATTTCAGATCATCAAAATTTGAACGGTAATGCTGCTGGTTTTCGACGATGTCGACATCGAGCACCCCTACTGGATTTACTTGCATCCGCGCATGAAAATACTCGGTTCCCATTAAAAGGTAGTTTCTGTGTTTGGCGATCATCCTCCCCTCCTTGAGTACAGTGGCGACAGACTGCATTTAGAGTGTAGGACAGGCGAAAGGGGATAAATGTGAAATAACCATGAAGCTTGATCTGCCTTGCGCTTCGGATGATTGTCTGTGATTGATGTGTCGTCTTGGCACGTTTTATTCGTCAGATTAAGGAATATGCAATTATTTTTGTAAAAGTGCTTGTTCTGTAACCTGAAAACGAGATAATCGCGCTGTGTTCCCTGTCACTTTTTTGTTGTAACCCTATGTCTGAAACTACTCCCCCGGTGAGGTCTGATTCTCGCCATCTTCAGTATTTGAGAGTGTTTGCTCTGGGCTTCAGTGCATTCATCTTTAACACCACCGAATTTGTGCCGGTTGGTTTGTTGTCGGATATTGCCCGCGATTTCGACATCACGCCAGCCTCTGCTGGCTGGATGTTGACCATTTACGCCTGGATTGTTGCGTCGATGTCGCTGCCGATGATGATGCTGACCAGCAAAATCGAGCGTAAAACCTTGCTGTTGTGTGTGTTTACGCTATTCATTGTCAGTCATGTCTTTTCGATTTTGGCCTGGAGTTTTGAAACCCTGATCGCCAGTCGGGTGGGGATAGCGTTTGCCCATGCGGTGTTCTGGTCTATTACGGCCTCCATTGCCATTCGGGTTGCGCCTCCGGGTAAGAAAACCCTGGCTCTTGGCGTGCTGGCAACCGGAACCTCGCTGGCGATGGTACTTGGCGTGCCGATTGGGCGAATTATCGGTCAGTGGTTTGGCTGGCGGGCCACATTTGCCCTGATCGGTGTGGTGGCGATGGTGATCATGCTGGTGTTGTGGCGCCTGTTGCCAAAACTGCCAAGTCTGTTTACGGATACCACACAAAAACTGCCGGAACTGCTGAAAAAGCCGACGCTGATGGGCTTGTATCTGTTCATTTTCCTGATATTCACCGCCCACTATTCGGCTTACAGCTACATTGAGCCGTTTATGATTAACATCGGCGCCATGAGTGGCAACTTCACTACCTTCTTGCTGCTGCTGTTTGGTGGCGCTGGCATCATTGGCAGTGTCATTTTCAGTTACTGGGGAGAGAAGAACAACACGCCACTGCTGGTGACCAATACCGTCATTGTGATGTTGTGTATGGCGCTGATGATGATGCTGGTAAGCAGTCAGTGGGCTACCGCGACCATGTTGGTGTTGTGGGGGACCGCGCTGATGGTGGTGGTGCTGGCGATGCAGGTGAAAGTGCTCAACATCGACCTGAACGCGTCGGACATGATCATGTCGATGTTTTCCGGCATCATCAATCTCGGAATTGGGGCGGGCGCCCTGATTGGTGGTCAGGTGATACATTTCAGCTCACTGCAGGGCATTGGTTACGTTGGCGCTGGTTTCGCGCTGCTCTCTTTAGTGTTGATTCTGGTGATGTTGCGTCGCTATCCTGACATCCGCTAACGCCAATCATGCCAGATGATATTGAGCCCGGTGTTCCCGGGCTTTTTTATCTCTGCTATTAATCAATAAAATGGCGGAAATGGCCATCGTTGAGAAATCCGCGAGTGTCCACCATCCGGCCATTGACGTCTTCGAGTGGAAAGCGCGTTTTAATATGGGGTTGTAAATCGTGTTATCAAATGGGACACAACGTCAGTTAGGATTGCACTGAAACAGACGATGACAAAGAAATCGACCTGAGCGTGAGATGTGCCTGGGTGCATATTGTATGAGGTCTGGTCGTTTTAATTTCAGCGGGCACGCCGGCGATCCGGGATGCAATTGCCCCGTCCGCTATGTTAGGATGGCACGCTTTTATGATCAGCCTCACACTTCTTGCTGATGTGAGGGCCATTCACGCGCCGATTCTTTCGGGCAAAAAAAGCGAAATTTCTATGTCTAGATCTACCCTGAGCGCAGAGCCATCCAGCATTTCCGAGGCGGATTACTCAGCGATCCACCCTCCGCAGTCATCCTCTCTTCGTACTCAACTGGCGCTGAATAACCCGGTGTTTTGGTTAAGCGGCAGCTTCCTGTCTCTGTTTGTGGTTCTGGCGATCGTCAATACTCCTCTTCTTTCTTCTCTGGTGAACACGGGTTTCAGCTACGCAACACAGTGGTTTGGTGCGTTCTGGCAAATTCTGTTGCTGGCCAATTTTGTGATTGGGCTGGTGCTGGCATTCGGTCAGACTGGCTACGTACGTCTGGGCGCGTTGAAGACCCCAGAGATCGACACCTTTAAGTGGATCTCCATTATTCTGTGTACGCTGCTGGCGGGCGGCGGCGTATTCTGGGCGGCGGCTGAGCCGATCGCGCATTTCGTTTCTGCGCCACCGATTTTTGGTGACGCGTCTCCGCGCCGTATGGCGATCAATGCATTGTCACAATCGTTTATGCATTGGGGGTTTCTCGCGTGGGCCATCCTCGGCTGTCTGTCTTCTATCGTGCTGATGCATCTGCATTACGACAAAGGTCTGCCGCTCAAACCGCGTACTCTGTTGTACCCGGTGCTTGGCGAGCGCGCGCTGCACGGCTGGGTTGGCAGTGTGATTGACGGGTTAAGTATTTTGGCGGTCGCGGCAGGAACCATTGGTCCGATTGGCTTCTTAGGTTTGCAGATCAGCTATGCGCTGAATCAGTTGTTCGGTCTGCCGGATACCCTTGTCAGCCAGAGTCTGGTGGTGGTGTTTGCGATGTTGATGTACACCGTATCGGCGCTCAGTGGTTTGAGCAAGGGTATTCAGATTGTCAGCCGCTACAACATCATTTTGTCGGTTGCTCTGGTGCTGTTCATTCTGGTGGCCGGGCCAACCAGCTTCATTATTGATGGTTACATGCAGGGCGTGGCCCGCATGGTCGATCAGTTTGTGCCGATGGCACTGTATCGCGGAGATACCGGCTGGCTGAGCTGGTGGACAGTGTTTTTCTGGGGATGGTTTATTGGTTACGGTCCGATGATGGCAATTTTCATTGCGCGTATTTCTCGTGGCCGGACGATACGTCAGTTGATTCTGGCAGTGAGTGTGGCAGCGCCACTGATCACCTGTTTCTGGTTCAGCATTGTGGGTGGCAGCGGGCTGGCGTTTGAACTGGATAATCCGGGCGTGATTGCCTCGGGTTTCGAAGGGTTTAATTTACCAGGTGCGCTGTTGGCTATCACGCAGCAGTTACCGTTCCCTGTACTGACCGCGTTGCTGTTTTTGGTGCTGACCACCACGTTCATTGTTACTACTGGTGATTCAATGACTTATACCATCAGTGTGGTATTGACCGGACAATCAGAACCGAATGCTTTGGTGCGTGCGTTCTGGGGTGTGCTGATGGGAGCTGTTGCCATCGTCTTGATCTCTATGGGTGAGGGCGGTATCTCTGCTTTGCAGTCGTTCATCGTGATCACCGCGGTACCCGCGTCGTTTATTCTGTTACCGACCTTGTGGCATGCGCCTAAGATGGCTCATCAGATGTTACGCGAGCAAGGGTTGTTGAAGCCTTAAACAGACAACACAACGGCTCCCAGAGGAGCCGTTTTTAGTTGTGTTTCAATGGCTTTTTTCCATCGCTTGTCGCGACAATTTGAGCACCATTTTTCGCGGCAGTAACGGCATGATCCATTCCAGCATCATGCGCAAGGTACCTTCATTAAACGCCACCAGTTTGCCGCGTTCCATCGCCCGATACCCGACTTGGGCCACCGATTCCGGGCTCTTGGCATTTTTCCAGATGCCGACGCCTTCCAGGTTCCCGGCCGTCACAAAGTTGGTCGCTACCGCGCCAGGACAAAGTACGGTGGCGGTGACATTGTGCTCGCGCACCTCTTCGGCAATCGCCTGGGTAAACGAGGTGACATAAGCTTTGGTGGCGTAATACACCGCCTGGAGCGGACCCGGCATGAATGAGGCGGTGGAAGAAACATTGAGAATCTGGCCTTTGCGCCGGGTGATCATGCCCGGTAAATAGTAGTGAGTCAGGTTGGTGAGCGTGACCATGTTGACCTGCATCATCGCTTGTTCATCGTACAGACAGCGCTCATGAAAATAGCCATGACCGCCAAAGCCAGCGTTGTTGATCAGCGTATCAATCTGCAGGCCGAGTGCTAGGGTTTGGTCAAAAATACGTTGGGCCGAGTCCGGTTGAGATAAGTCTTCCACAATTGTCAGGACGGAGACTTTGTAGTGGTTTTCCAGCTCCACCTTGAGCGCTTCCAGTTTGTCTTTGGAGCGGGCGACCAGCACCAGGTTGCCCCCTTTCTGAGCGTGAATACGAGCCAGTTCCAACCCGATTCCCCCTGATGCGCCGGTGATCAGGGCGGTATTTCTGTTGGCCATGTTGTGCTCCAGTTGCAATGAAGTGTTGAACACAGTTTAGGCAATCCAGTGGTGGCCCGCACGGTTGAATCACGCCGCCCGTTTGGCAAAGACGACAGGCGGATCTGCCGTCTTTGTTTGTGCCTCAGGCTTTTTGAGCATTCAAGCGCTGGGCACGTTGCATCAGACGACCCACCAACACCAGAGTCACGGCGCCAATCAGTACCGGCGAAACTAAAAACGACCAGCTTTGTCCGGCCAGCATGATCAGCATTGGGTTTGCGCCGGCTGGCGGATGCGTGGTTTTCGTCAGCAGCATGCTACTGACGGCCAGACCAGTGGCGGCGGCCATTGAGAGGGGCGTGACACCGACAAACTGAACAAAGCACACGCCAATGAACGCCGTAAGCAGATGACCAATAATGACATTTTTCGCTTGTGCCAGAGGGCTGTCAGGGACGCCGAACACCAGCACGGCAGTGGCACCGAATGGAGCCATGAGCAGAATGAATTCATGTTGTGCGCTGTCTGCCAGAGAGAGCACTGCAATGCCCAAAAACGCACCAATACCGGAGATTAATGCAAAAAGTGGATTGTTCATGATGATTTCCTTTTGGTAGACCAAGTTGTCTACCTTGCATAGTAGACAACTTGGTCTACCTGTGTCAACATGCAATCAGTGAGGTGAATCATGAGCGATAAACGGAATTTGTTGGTCGATACGGCGTTGAGGCTGTTCTATGACCACGGTGTCAACAACGTTGGCATCAACGAAGTATTGAAAGTCGCCGGAGTGGCGAAAAAAACCCTTTATCACCATTTCAGTAGTAAAGAGGCCCTGGTGCTGGCGACTCTCGAAGCGCGGGATCAGCGTTTTTTGTCCTGGCTGGATGGGTGTTTAAGTGGCCAGACGGATGATGCTGCTGTGGTGCAGGCACTGTTTCACGCGTTGGATGACTGGTTTCACGATCGGGTGACTGAGCTGGATACGTTTCGTGGCTGCTTTTTTATCAACACCTCCGCAGAGTTAGGAGAAAAGGACAACCGCATTGCAGAGTACTGTGCGGCGCATAAACGGCATGTGCGCGTTTTGATCCGAAATCGACTTGAATGCCGTGATGCGCAGTGGCTGGATTTGCTGTGCTTGCTAAAAGAGGGCGCGATTGTGTCAGCGCACATCGGCGCAGAGCGCGATGCTGCCCTGCGTTGTATTCCCCTGGCGCTCACTCACCTCCGCCATCTCAGACATTGACACCATTCAGTCTGCCGACCAGACGTTTTTGATGTCCGGCCAGCCCCAGTTGGTGAGGGCGACGTCTTTCAACACGCCGTGAAAACGCAAAGTCTGGCGATGGTGGAACAGTGGGGTCAGCCAATACTCTGTGATCAGAGCCGAAGCCAGCGGCTCCAGCGCATCCAGATACTGGTTCAACGGGGTTACCGCGCGCAATTGTCTCAGCGCTTCGTGAAACCACTGGCTGGCTGGGGGGCCGATCGCGTTGTGCAGCACCGGGTTGTGAAATAGATTGGCGAATGCAGAGGCGTGGCGGTTGTCGTCCAGATTCATATTGGTGATGATCAGCTCTTCTGTCAGCGTCTGACGTTTAGATTGTTGTATCAGTTGCCGATAAGAGTAAGTGTTTACTTTTACTCGTATGCCTTGTTGCTCGAGCAAAAAACGTATGCCTTCAGCACAGTTTTTTAACGCAGTGTAATCATAAACGGCGATAGTGAGTTTTTTGGGCAGGCGGGTTTCGGGGGCCAGAGGGCGGGTGATCTTATGCCAGCTTGGGAGCAAGTTGCTTGCCACGACGGAGCCGAACTGTGCCCCTTGTTGTTGCAGTCTCACGGCCAGTTTGTCTGCCGACAAGTAGTTGGACAGCGAGCGCCGCTGCGCTTCACTGAGTGGGCTGGCAGCATTTTGGTTAAACAGAACGAACATGCAACCGTCTTCCACTCGCGAATGTTGTGTCTCGTGCGCGTCAGACTGGGGGGGCTCTGAACTCAGATAATAATTGCAGGCAGATGTGGCGACCGCGCCAGCACCAGGCTGATTAGTGCTGATCATGGGCTGGTTTGGCTCTTGTCCCTCCAGCAACCAGATCGTGACTTGATCGGTCAGGGCCCGGCAGGCATAAAAGCGTTCAAAGGCCTGTAATTTCAGCTGACTGGAAGAGTGTTCCTGAACTTCAAACGGGCCGCTGCCAATCACATCATACGTTTGCGCGTTATTCACCTGACTGGTGGGCTGAATGGCGTAACGGACGCCAGATATCAGGCCCGCAAAACCTAAGTCGGGCTGACTGAGCGTGAATACCACCTTGTGCGGCTGAGGGGCGCTGACGGTGACCAGATGAGCCAGCTCGGTCTGATAGTCATCCAGACTGCTCAGTTTCGCGAACAGGCTGACAATGGTGTCACTGTCGATAATGTCACCATTGTGAAAAACCAGCCCGGGACGTAAGTAAAACGTCCATTGGCAGGCATTATTGGCGCATTCCCAATGGTGCGCCAGCTCTGGCTGGACGTGGCCCTTCGAATCACTCGACACCAGACAACAGTAGATCTGACGCAGAAAAAAGCGTTCGCTGGAGCGTTGCAACTGATGCGGTACCAGCCGTTCGAATGGACGTTTGTAGGTCAGTTGAATGTGCAGTCGGCCCTCACGTATTGAGGCTCCGGATGTGCTCTGCAGTAAGCGGCCGAACGATCGCTGGTCGTTGTCCAGAATGACCAGCGCCTTTTCATAGCGGCCCTGACGGACACGCTCTGCCGCCAAGAGCTGTTTCAGTTCGCTCAGCTCAATGTTGAGGATCAGAGTTGAGCGCTGATTGCGTCCGACTTTGGGCTCCCAGTTCAACCAGCCGTGTTTTTGCATCTGATTTAGCAGGTTACGCGCATGACGAAGACTAGTGAACAGCCGTTCCGCAATGTCCGACAGGGCCAGTTTAATGGGCTCCGCAATGCCCAGCGGTGCCAGACGCGAATAATAGCGCAGTAAATTCAGATCAGACACGTTGGTGCTCCCCACTTTTCAGCATACTGTCTCAGTTTACCGAAATCCGGCGCGCGAAAATAAGAAATCTTTCCCTGCTTTCGTTCCGCATTTTCGTCTCTGGCTGGTCGAAGTGGCTGATTATGACCCCTGCTACGTTTTATCCGGAAAAAAACATCTGTAACTTGTCTCTGTTTTTCTTCCGTGTTCAGCGGCAGACTGAATATTGTCCACCGCGTTGCCAGAGAGGGCGTTGTGATGGACATCTTGTCAGTGCCTGTCAGCATTATGCTCCTGTACCCCCACGAACACGCTGTCAGGCACTGCTTTCTGTTGCACTGTTTCACGATGAAAAATGTCAATTGGCTTCCGTTTCTGCATCTCAACCGGGCATTTTGTTCAAGATGTACTTTACTGTAGTGGCATTTCATGGATAGAAAAACAGAGGGACATACATGCCATTATCACTCCAACAGGCCTATGATCTGATGCTCAACGATCTGGCTACTTTTATGAATCGGGTTCCGGTGATTGTGTACGGGGCGGGCTCCAAAGTGAATGAAGTGGATTACTACTTATCCCTACAAGGGACACAAGCCAGAGGCTGGAATCAGGGGGTGGCGACGGTCGAAAACCGTTTGCGCTTTACCCCTACTTCCCAGAGCGGAGCGAAAGGGCCAATTAAGTGCATTCACATTCCTGTGACGGAAGTGGAGAAGTTAAAGCCGGAGCACATCGTGCGGGTCAGCCATTATGACGACGCGAAGTTTCTCTGCACCACGCGACTGTCGGGCTGTACGTTTGCGATTCGCCAGGGACAGGGCAACAGTATTGAGTTTGTCCATCTTCGGCCGACCACGGATTTCCCGGCTAAAGATTTACAGCGTGCCGCGCAAAATGAATTCCAGACATCCTTTGGTCGCGGTGATCAAAATTCGAACACCACTTATGACGACACCACTGCTGCAAACATTATTGGCGTAAGGAAGAACGGTTTGTGGCACATCTATGCGCAGCATTCTGATGCCCAGTTCAATGTCATTCGCAGCGAGTGCATTTACCGTCAGCCAAGCGGTGTTCAGTATGTGACCTGAGCAGGTGTCTTGTGCCGTCAAGCCACGCGGTTGCGTGGCTTTTTTTTGTACTCGAGGAAAAGTCTGAAACCCGTGTCTGGAAATTGGGACATTGGGCAAATTGCCGGCCGGAAGGAGGAAAAAAATCCGTATTGACGCTTTACTCAATGTACCTGCCTGCGTTTTTTGTCGGCTACATTGAGGATTGCTTATGTCGTTAACTCTACAACAAGCGTACGGGCTGATGCTTGATGACCTGGACACCTTTGTTCGGCGTGTTCCGCTGACCATTGCCCGCGTTGGAGGAGAACTCTGCGAATGTGATTTAAGTTTGTGTCACAGCGGCACTCTGGCCACTGGCTATGACCACGGTTTACCTTGTCGTGAAAGCCGGCTGTTGCTGGTGTCTCAACCTAAAGGGCGCAGCCGCGGGCCGATACATTGTGTGTATGTCCCGGTGAACCGCCTCTGTTCGGTGGCACTGACGGAAATCGAGCACTATGCAGAGCGTTGTGGCGCTTTGTTCTTTTGCTCCCAGTTGTCCAATTGTACCTTGGACCGTATTCACGTTGCTGATGGCCATTGTGCGTTTCGCCGTCATCTAGCTCCCGGTCGTCACGCCGCGTTGCTCGGAATGAAAATGATCGATAAATGGAGGGTCTGGGTTCAGTATCAGGACGATCATGGCAACATTGTGGGTGTGATGCCGTTGTTTGGCTGCAAAAAGTTGACCCGGATGGCATAGTCAGCCGGGAAAATGGTTTTTTCTGCGTGAACTCTCCTAAGCTTTCTAGCGGATGTCACTAAAGAACGTGATGCAATCTCCCGGTTAGGGAGACGATGTTCGGCGATTCGTAGGTCATTTTACGGTATCTCGTAGAGTGACAATCCGCTTATAAATGATAAAGTTAAGCCATAGCAGAGCATTGGAAGCAGAATATGGAACGTGTCGTCGATATTAACCGCTGGAACCGGGAGCACATCAAAACCGAAGACGATCTTCAGGCGATCTTTCGTACTGTTCAAGCGGCTTTTCAGGCTCAGCCCTGGTCAGATTACGCTCAGAGAATGGCGCGGCTAGACGCGCTGTACGGTGCGTTGTTAGAGCATCAGGACGCGTTGAGCGAGGCACTGCGCCATGACTACGGTTTTCGTACCCAGTTTGATTCGACCATCTGCGATTTATTGCCATCCATTCAGCATCTGCGTCATACCAGACGTCACCTGCGTCACTGGATGAAACCGGAGAAACGTTCAGCGGGCCTGCTGTTGTCTCCGTCTTCTTTGCAGGTGCACTACCAGCCTCTTGGTGTGATCGGCGTGATTGTGCCGTGGAATTTTCCGATTTTTCTCAGCCTTGGTCCTGTGGTGACGGCAATCGCCGCGGGCAATCATGTCATGGTGAAACTGAGTGAATTTACGCCCCACACTAATGAGGTATTAAGCCGAATTTTTTCAGTGCTGGAGGGGGAAATTTACACCATCGAAGGTGGGGCAGAGATCGCAGGCTTCTTTAGCCGCCTGCCGTTTGATCATCTGCTGTTTACCGGCTCGACCAAGGTTGGGCGTCTGGTGGCTCAGGCGGCGGCGCAAAATCTCACGCCAGTGACTCTGGAGTTGGGCGGAAAGTCACCGGTGATTGTGGCAGATGATGCCGATATCAGCAAAGCCGTTGACATTGTTATGTTTGGCAAATCCAGTAATGCCGGTCAGATCTGCGTGGCACCGGACTATGTTCTGCTGCCGCAGGGCAAAGAGCAGCAGTTTATTGACCTTTACCTGCAACGTTTCGAACACTATTTTCCGGCTGGCGATCTGGGTCGGGAAATGACGCAGATCATCAATCAGGCGCAATACGACCGCCTGCAACGGTACCTGGACGATGCGATTGAACACGGTGGGAAACTGCACACCATTGATCCGGGCAGTTCGTTACAGGGGCGACAGATGCTGCCGCACCTGGTGACTCGGGTGAAAGAGAAAATGTTGTTGATGCAGGAAGAGATTTTCGGCCCGATCTTACCTGTGATCGGTTATGCCCATTTGAGTGAAGCGATCAGTTATGTCAACAGTAAACCGCGTCCTTTGGCGTTGTATCTGATCAGCAACGATACGGTGCTGCGGCGACAAATCGTGCAACAAACTCACAGTGGAGGGGTCTGCGTTAACGACACACTGATGCATGTTGCGGCGGACGATGCGCCGTTCGGGGGGATTGGTGAATCGGGGATGGGGCACTATCATGGCGTGGAAGGGTTTCGTACCATGTCGAAAGCCAAAACAGTGCTCAGTACACCGTCCTGGTTGCCCCGTGGCCGTTGGTTGCTGCGTTACGCCAAATCGGCAGAAAAACTCCTCAATAGACTGTTTGTTCGCTGACTTTTCTCAAATATCTCGGTGAGATTGCTTTTCAATTCACAGTGAAAGCAATACCATATGTCCTCGTTCGCTCGCAGAGTGAACGAGGACATTTAATTTTTTAATTCTCAGGGCGGGGCGGAATTCCCCACCGGCGGTATATCCAGTTTGGATCAGCCCGCGAGCGCTCGATTCGTCGAGGTCAGCAGATCTGGTGAGAAGCCAGAGCCGACGGTTACAGTCCGGATGAGAGAGAATGACAATCCACCAGTACGCACCCCGCGCACTGGTGCACTTCGTTTTGGATTTTATCCCTCATAAACAGCCCTGATTCTGGTGATTTTTAGGAGTTAAACCATGAATCAGTCATCTTTGCTTGCCGAGTTCGGCGATCCGATTGTCCGCGTAGAAAACGCACTGACGGCCCTGCGTGAAGGCCGTGGCGTATTGCTGCTGGACGACGAGGACCGCGAGAACGAAGGCGACATCATTTATTCTGTAGAACATCTGACGAGCGCTCAAATGGCGTTGATGATCCGTGAGTGCAGCGGGATTGTGTGTTTGTGTCTGACCGACGAGCAGGCCAATAAGCTGGAATTGCCGCCTATGGTGGTGAACAACAACAGTGCCAATCAGACCGCTTTTACGGTGTCTATTGAAGCCAAAGTAGGCGTAACCACGGGCGTGTCGGCGCAAGATCGTGTCACCACGATTAAAACGGCAGCCAACCCGGAAGCCAAGCCGGATGACTTAGCTCGTCCAGGGCATGTTTTCCCGCTGCGTGCACGCGCTGGCGGAGTGATGACACGTCGCGGTCATACCGAAGGGACGGTTGATCTGATGCAAATGGCTGGGTTGCAACCCGCCGGGGTGTTGTGTGAAGTGACCAATCCCGATGGCACCATGGCCAAAGCGCCAGAGATTGTTGCGTTTGGCAAACGGCACAACATGCCAGTACTCACTATTGAAGATATGGTGCAATACCGCCTGCAACATGAGTTGAAGCTGGCATAAAGACAAACGAAATCTTTGTTCGCACTAACCAAAAGGCGTAGGTATTCCGCGCCTTTTTACTCGCGGGAGTCGGCAAACGCGGCGACCACAAAGTCGATGAAAGTCCGCAGCCGTTTAGGTCGATATTTGTCGCGATGAGAGATGACGGAGAAGTCGACACCGGGCACGTGCCATTGCTCAAATACTTCCTCCAGCTCTCCGGCATCAATATGAGACTGACAGTAGATTCTCGGCTTACGGCACCTTTCACCAACACCCGTCCGTTTTTACAGTGTAAATGTCCCTGTAACTGAATATCAAACGGTTCACCGCTGCAGTGATGCACGAAATTCCAGCGTGTGACCGAACCAAGCAGGCAGTGATGTTGACCCAGCTGTTTCGGATGCTGCGGCCGTCCGTAACGTTGCGGGCAGTCTGGGCTCGCTAGCGTTCCCATCTCAACTGACATCAGTTTGCGAGCAGTGAAATCCTATTCATGTGGACCGACCTCACAGACAATGAGGGATTAATTGTCAAAAATAGGAAATAATTTATTGAACAATGTTTTTAATCTGGAATTATATAGATTCCTTATAGCGGTCTGACAATTAAGACTAAGCTCAGACCTAGAACAGCAAATAATGAGAATAACTGTGGATAGCAACAAATTAGTTATCGTTGAAGATGATGTAAAACTGCAGAAAATGCTGGGAGACTATTTTTTGTCTCAAGGGTTTAACGTCACACTTGTGGCAGAAGGGAGTCAGGCGGCGGAGGTGATCCTCGCCGAGCAGCCCGCGTTGGTGATGTTGGACTTAATGTTGCCGGGCAAAGACGGATTAAGTGTCTGCCGTGAAATCCGCGAGCATTATCAGGGCAAAATCATGATGCTGACTGCCAGTAATGACGACTTCGACCATGTGGCCGCGTTGGAAATTGGCGCGGATGATTTTGTCACCAAGCCAATCAAGCCACGGGTGTTGCTGGCGCGTGTCCGGATGCTGTTGCGTCGTCCGGAAATCAAGGAGCATAAATGCGATGAGAAAAGTCGCCAGTTCGGTAAGTTGTCTCTCAACTGTTTGCGTCGCGAGTGTTTACTCGACGGTGAGACGGTGGCGCTGACCGATGGTGAATTTGATCTGTTGTGGCTGCTTGCGTCTCACCCTGAAGAGATCCTTTCACGCGAGAGCCTGACCCGTACTCTGCGGGGCATTGAGTACGACGGGACGGATCGCACCATTGATAACCGCGTGGCGATTTTGCGTCGCAAACTGGCGGACGTCAGTGTGCCTCCCAAGCGGATCCTAACTGTGCGCGGTAAAGGGTATATGTTCCTGCCGGATGCGTGGAACTGAGTCACGGAGCCACTATGAAACGCATGTACATTGAGGCCTTTGTGGGCCTAATCGCGCTGTTTTTTGCTACTTTGCTGGGTTATGAGCTGATCGTGTACGAGTTCAATACGGATTACGACTACGTGTTGGAAGAGTATCAAGCCGAAGCGATGCACACGCTGATGATGCCGACCTACCTCAACCGGGGAGAGGAGGCTGCGGTCAACAAGGTGCAACACTACGCAGACAAAACCTGTATGATCCTCAGTCGTTATCATCGCGCGGAACTGCCGACCGAGATCGGTCAGGCCTTTGCTGCCGATCCGCAGCGGATGGTCAAGTTTGATGATGACCGCAATATCTGGTTCCGCTTTGATGAACACTCCTATTTCTACAGTCTGTTTCCAGACGAAGAGTCGCCGCTGCGCAAAGCGATCGCATTTGATGACAACTTACTGTGGGTGTTCTTCCTTGGTGGGTTTGCGCTCTACTGTGTGCTGCTGATTTGGTTTCTCAGCCGCCGGAGCCGCGCGCTTGAACGTACCACGCTGGCATTCGCCTCAGGGGATCTGACGGCACGAGCCGATACATCCAGCGCCCGTTCGGTGGGCTCACTCAACAAAAGCTTTAACCTGATGGCGGACAAAATCTCTACCCTGATCACCAGCAATAAGCTGCTGACCGATGCGGTGGCACACGAACTGCGCACACCGCTGTTTCGTTTGCAGTGGCAGGCGGATTTGCTCGCCGATACGCCGCTGACACCCGAGCAGCGCGATACAGTGAACAGCATCGTTGAAGATATTGATGAGATGAGTGAGCTGGTGGAAGAGCTGCTCTACTATGCCAAAATGGAGCGCACGGATATGCCGATCCAAGCGCAGGACGTCGATGTGCAGCAGTGGCTGGCGCCGTTGATGCAGCGTTGGCAAGGCGAAACCGACAAACAACTGACTCTGGAGGTGACGGCGTCGGTCGGCACGGCTCGTCTTGATCCTCACTTGTTGCGCCGTGCATTGGATAATCTGGCTCGTAATGCGATGCGCTATGCCGATCAACACATCATGCTCAAAGTTGAACGTGAACAAGAAACGTTGCGACTTGAGGTGCATGATGACGGGCAGGGCATCGATCCCAAGGAATGGCCGTATCTGTTCGATGCGTTTTACAGTGCCGACAAAGCGCGTAACAAGGCCACCAGTGGTCATGGTCTGGGTTTGGCCATCGTCCGGCAGATTGCCTTGTTGCACGATGGTGCCGTGGAAGTGGGTGACAGCCCGCTGGGCGGGGCCTGTTTTACCATTCTAATATGACGTTGATCATCGATTTCCCCCTTCTTACATAGCCGGACATTCTGTTACACGGACCAGACAGAATCCGAGTAATCAAACAGTGTACATTTCCCGTTCTGTCACTGAACGAGGAAATGTACATGATTAGCCTTCCCCTTTGTTTCAACTGCCATGAGCATTCAGATCCGTGTCTTCGATATTGTTTGAGCGCTGGTACGGTTCAGGCAGCACTCGCGCCACTTTGCGTGGATACCCGCTTGCGATATCTCGTTGGTGGTCATCAGTGTGTGCTATCGGTTGGGGCCCATTCATTGGCGGTTTTCACAAATTGTTCACGTCCGCTGGCGTAAAGTGCCCGAGACTCATAGCCATGCATACCAGGACGGACCCCCGTTCGTGCTGGATCCCGTGTTATCCAGAAAGTAGTAGGTAGAAAGTGAAGCCAGGTAAATCAGGTGTTCGTCGTGTGGTCGATGCGACCGGTTATTCCATCCAGGGGCTGAAGTCAGCTTGGCAACATGAAGCCGCATTCCGTCAGGAAGCGGTGTTGACGGTTATCTTGAGTGTCGCGGCTTTTGCTTTGCCGGTCACTCATCTCGAACGGATTGCCATGATTGGCAGTTTGCTGTTGGTGGTGATTGTTGAACTGATTAACTCGGCAATTGAAGCCGTGGTGGATCGTATCAGTGATGACTGGCATGAATTGAGTGGCCGGGCCAAGGACATCGGCTCTTCGGCGGTATTTGTTGCGCTGGGATTGGCGCTGTTTGTCTGGGGTTCGATCCTGCTTTGAGTTTGCCTATGAAACCACAACGCTTTTCCCAAACGGGCGTTTCGTACGTCTCATTTACTTTATGGTTAGCCCTGTTTTTTACCTTGGTGGTGAACCTTCCGGTTTACAAAGAACTGTATCAGGTATTGAGTCAACTGGAAGCGGTGGATCCCGGATTTGTTGTGTCTGTCCCGGTGTTTTTTGCCGCGGTGCTCAACCTGTTGTTCAACGTTTTCAGCTGGCCGCGGATCGCCAAGCCATTTTTTATTGCTCTGGTGTTGGTATCGGCCTTGGTCAGTTATGCCGAGTTTAATTATGGTTCAGTGTTCGATCAGGAGATGATCACCAACATCATCGAAACGGATACCACTGAAGCCGGATCATACCTCAGCGTTTACTCGGTAGTGTGGACCCTACTGATGGGCGTGCTACCGGCGTTGATAATTTATAACGTTAAGCTGAAACAAGAACGCACTGTGGCCAAACTGGTGCTAAAAAAAGGCGCCTCAATGCTGGTGTCACTGCTGGTGGTGGCGGCAGTTGCGGGTGTGTTTTATCAAGATTACGTGTCGGTTGGCCGGAACAACAAATACCTGGTGCGTCTGATCATCCCGACCCAATGGGTTCACGCCACCAACAGTTATATCAAAGAGACGTATTTCACCACGCCACAACCGTACCAACAGATTGGTCTGGATGCGAAGCAGACACCACAGGCTCTGCAGCAAGCTGAAGTCAAGCCGACTCTGTTGGTACTGGTGGTGGGGGAAACAGCGCGCGCTCAGAATTATCCGGAAAACGGCTATGCGCGTGACACCACACCGTTTACCCGCGAGCTGGACATTGTGAAGTTTGAGGACGTGGCTTCATGCGGTACCGCAACGGCGATCTCGGTGCCATGTATGTTTTCGGCGCTGAATCGTCAAACATTCAATCGACAGCAAGCGGATAATCAGGACAATCTGCTGGACCTTTTGCAACGGGCTCAAGTGTCGGTGCTGTGGAAAGAGAACGACGGTGGCGACAAGAAGGTGGCCAAAAACGTCAATAAAATCGTGGTGGATCGCAAACGTCAGGATGCTCAATGCCAGAACGGCTCGTGTTACGACACCGCGTTACTGGAGCAGTTTGATGACAACGTGGCTGCGATGAAAGGCAACCGGGTGCTGGTGCTGCATCTAATGGGTAGCCATGGCCCGACGTACTTCCGCCGTTACCCTGAGAGCATGAGCGAGTACCAACCGGAGTGCGCGCAGGCCGACATAGAAAACTGTTCAGTGGATGAGATCGTCAACACCTACGACAACACGTTGCGTTACACCGATTACGTATTGAAGAAAACTATTAATAAATTGTCGTCTCTTCAGGAACGTTATAATACCGCGCTGGTCTATATCTCCGATCACGGTGAATCGTTGGGCGAAAATGGCCTCTTCCTGCATGGAATGCCCTACAGTCTGGCACCGGATTATCAGAAACGTGTGCCGATGTGGGTTTGGATGTCACCAGGCTTTCAGCAGAGCAAGCACGTAAATTATGACTGCCTCAAACAAGAGGCAACCCGTAAAAATACTTATTCTCAGGACAATCTGTTCCACTCGGTCCTGGGAGTCATGGATGTTCACACTCAGGAATATCAGTCCGCTCTGGATGTATTCCGCACCTGTCGACGTAGTTAGGATGTATTGATGTCGTTTTTCTCTCTGTTGGAGCCGGTCAAGCAAGTGACCGGCGTGATGTTCCCTATGCTGATGCTGTTTGTATCCGGCGTGATAATTTTGACCATTTCCCGCACCTTGTTGTGTGTCTGGCAGAGAGAGCGCGTGTCCAACGCCCGTGGCTGGAAGCCGATCTTTGTGTCTGGATTGCGCATGGACGTTGTCAGCTTATGTTATCTGGTGATCCTGCCGTGTCTGCTCACCCCTCTGTTGGTGGGCGTGCCTTATTTGGGTCAAGCCTGGTTGGTATTGCTGTCGCTATGGATCACGTTCGGTTTGTGGTTGCTGGTCTATATGGAAGCAGCGACGCCGTTTTTCATTGAAGAGTACGACGTGCGTCCGAATCGTTTTTTTGTCGAATACCTCATCTACCCAAAAGAAGTGATGAGCATGATGTGGCAGGGCTACAAGCTTGAACTGGCATTTGGCCTGGCGATCTCGCTGTCAACGCTCTACTTTGGCTGGCAGTTTTCCGATTATTTAGTGCAGGGATTATCGGCCCCGGAATGGTACTGGCGGCCTGTGGTCGCACTCGGCGCGGTTGCGCTTTGCGTACTGGGTGCCCGTTCCAGTTTAGGCCATCGTGGTATCAACCCATCAATGATTGCCTTCTCCCATGACAACTTGATGAACGATTTTGCGCTTAACTCGACCTACTCGGTGTTGTACGCGCTGAAATTGATGCGCAAAGTGGCGGACTCATCCAAGATGTATCCGTCGATGCCGATCGACGACATTGTACAAACGGTGCAACAGAACAGCCAGTTGCCCGCCAGTGCCTTTAGCGAACCACACTTGCCGACATTGGCGTACCGCGAAGCAAGTTACGCTGGACGACGTAAAAACATCGTGATTTTGCTTCAGGAGAGCCTGGGAGCACGCTTTGTTGGGGGCCTAGGCGGTTTACCACTGACGCCGAACCTGGACCGACTGATGCAAGAGAGCTGGAATCTGACTCGTTTGTACGCAACCGGGACCCGTTCGATCCGGGGGATTGAAGCGGTCACCACGGGCTTTTTTCCTACTCCGGCGAATGCCGTGGTGAAACTGCCGAAGAGTCAGCACAATTTTTACTCTCTGGCTCAAACCCTCAAAGCCGAAGATTACCATACGCAATTCATCTACGCCGGAGAGAGCCATTTCGACAATATGAAAGGCTTTCTGCTGGGGAATGGGTTTGTCGATGTACAGGATCTGCCTACTTTCAGCAATCCGGAGTTTGTTGGCTCCTGGGGGGCGTGCGATGAAGATCTTTACCGTAAGGCGCATGAGCAGTTCAGTATGCTTTCGCAGCAGGAGATACCTTTCTTCAGTTTGGTGTTCACCACCACCAACCACTCTCCATACGAGTATCCGCAAGGCAAAATTGAACCGTATAATCAGCCGGCCGCCACGCGGGAAAATACCGTCAAATATTCCGATTACGCGCTGGGTCAGTTCCTTGAGCAGGCGAAGCAATCGGATTACTGGGATGATACCATTTTTGTTTTGGTTGCCGATCATGACTCACGTGCGTATGGGGATCAGGTCGTGCCGATTGATTGTTTCCATATACCGGCGGTGATATTTGGTGGTGGTGTATCGGCGCGCGAGGACGATCGCTTAACCAGCCAGATTGATTTACCGCCAACGCTACTGTCTCTGGCGGGGATCAGTGCCTACCACCCCATGTGTGGACACGATCTGACGCAAGAGGTGGCGCCGCATAAACGCCGGGCGGTGATGCAGTTCCATCAGAATTTTGCCTGGCTGAATGAGGACAACCACGCGGTGGTTTTTCAGCCAGATAAAGCGGCCATGGGATGTCATTATGATCCGGTCGGACACACGTTGACGCAGTGCGAATTGCCGGAAAGCGAACTCAGAACTGCCAACGCCTTCGCACTCTGGGGCAGCGTCTGCTACAAGCAGGATTTCTATCAGTGGGACAAGATAGAGTCGGCGGCGCGCCGGTAAACGAACCTGATGTTAATCGCCTGCTCAGTTGAGCGGGCGTTTATCATTTCACCGCAAGCACTTGGTTTGGCAGGAAAGGGTTTTCCCTCCTACACTCAACACTAAGCTCAGTATTTTTTATTTAAAACAGCAAGTAAGAGCACCTGTACAGCGGCGCCGATTCGAGTTTGGCGTACCACGATTTCACCATGTGTTGCTGGGATGCTCAATCAATGGCGGCGGTTATGTTTCGATCCTCACTTGTATACATGGCAGGGAGCGCATCGTTGTTCAGTTTTTCAGTCAGCGCTGGTCTGCGCTCTACTCCGATGCGAATCTACTCTCAGGCACCTTATCAGTCCACGGTGCTCACTACTCAGCTGCGCTCTGCTTTTACGCCAGAGAGCAGCGAACTGTTCGCGACAGGAACGGTGGCCAGTATCTGGGCCAGAAATGAAGACTACCAGCTCGACTATTACCAGAATCAGGTGTTTGCTGGGATTCAGTGGGCGTTGAACCCGCGTTGGACGGCGGAATTGCAGTATCAGTTCGGCTGGGCCGGAAATAATCATTTGGATAGCCTGACCATTGATTTTCATGACTTTTTTGGCTTGGATCAAAACGGCCGTGATGAAGTGGATAAGCACCAGTTTACTATCGCCAACGAACGCTACGGCATTCAGGTGAGTGACTTTGAAGATGAGGTGGTTGTTCGGGCACTGCACGGCTACCTCCAGTATCGATTGTGGCAGCAGCAGAACCATGCGCTCGCGTTGGGCGCCAGCCTGTATTACAACGACGTGGATGACTATCCGTTCACCACGCACAGCTTTGAGCAAGGTTTGCAGCTCAATTACAGCTATCAGTCCGGCGCCCATGCCTGGTTTTCCACCGTCGGGGTCACTCATCGCAAGCCAGATCGGATGATCCTCAACAGCCTGCCGAGTAAAGCCTACAGCTGGGCTGTCGCTGTGGGGTACGGTTACCGATTCTGGACACGTCATGAAGTGCTGCTGGAGTATCACGGTTATGAAGGCATCCTAGACGACGACAGCGACCTGTCCGATGTCACCAACGAAGTGATTCTCGGCTACCGTTATTATTTCGATCGCCTGCTGGTGGAGTTCTCGGCTACTGAAAATGTGTTCAACATGGACAACTCCACAGACATAGCATTCAGTTTAGGCCTGCGTTATCACTTCTCGTCCTCAGGCTGACGGCCGCAAAATATCCTGCTGCCATGCCTCGGCGATAAAATCGATGAACTGCCTGACTAAGGGAGACTGGTAGCTGCGTGACAGATACACGGCCCACAACTTACTGACCGGAATGTAGTAGTCGTTGAGAACAGAGATCAGACGGCCGTCAGCCAGCAGTGGGTTGGCTAAATCACACGGCAGACGAATCACACCCACGCCATCTTTGGCTGCCTGCATCAGCGTCAGTACATCGTTGGCCTTGATGGTGCCACCAACCTGTACCTGAAATGGCTGATTGTGGCGCACAAACTCCCAGCGATGTGCGTCAAGATGAACCAGACAGTTGTGCTGTTTGAGATCGTCCGGATGAGCAGGAACGCCGTGTTCGGCCAGATAATCCGGAGCGGCGCAGATCACCGCGTCGATGGCCATCAGCTGACGAGCGATCAGGTGATCGTCTGGCTGGTGAGTATAACGCAAAGCGATATCCACGCGCTCATCAACCAGCTGCGAAAATCGGTCTGAGGCGAGGATGTCGATGGTCACCTGTGGGTGCTGGCGAGTAAACGCCGTTACCACGTGAATCAACATGTGCTGCGCCAACCCGATTGGCGAGGCGACACGAATCGTACCTGATAAGGAGTCCCGATGTAGCATCGAGTCCAGCTCCAATGCCGTGGTTTCGCTGAGAATGCGCTCGCAACGAACCAATGCGTCTTCGCCGGCGCTGGTCAGGCTGACTTTGCGGGTGGTGCGATGCAACAGCCTTTGCTTCAGCCAGCTTTCGACGTCCTGTACGTGACGTGAAACCTGCAAGCGACTGAGTGAGAGGTTGTCGGCGGCTTTGGTGAAGCTAGCGGTGTTGGCGACCTCAACAAA
>NZ_WXWP01000107.1:0-5929 GCF_009904765.1 Vibrio sp. V39_P1S14PM300 | reverse complement strand
CACCAGCACAGTGCCAATCAACAACAAAATATATTCGGTCATAATTATTTAGATTAGAAATTCCGATCCCAACATTATCCTGTTTTGTGACCTCAATAACAACCAAGGAAAGTTAAGGTTATACGCTATTGATGAAAAATTATACGCAATGAATGACGATTCGGCCGCTTGAGCCTCGGAAGTAAGAGAGAATCACCCGACATGCCACACCAAGTGGCATCAATATCAGAATAGAACCCTGAGAGAAGCGGGGAAATAAAACGAGAAAGGCCCGGTCAATGACCGGGCCTTTGGAATTTGGCTCCCCCTGCGGGACTCGAACCTGCGACATACGGATTAACAGTCCGCCGTTCTACCAACTGAACTAAGGGGGAATTGCGTTAAGCGGGGCGAATGTTATCGGTCGCTGGATCGCTTGTCAACACCAAGTCGAGGAAATAAATATATTTTTTTATCAAAAAAAGGCTTTACTTTCCTGTATGCCTTAACTTCTCTGGGCTTGGTTTACTTATCCACTAAAATTGTGGATAAGTGTGTTAATGTAACTTGAGCAACTCGGGTTGGCTCAGATTATAGAGTTTTGACTTTATAATTTACAATGTGGGTTTTTATTTTAATTAATTGATTTTGTTGGGTTATATTGAGTTATTCAGGTTGTGAGTTATTTGGCTGGTGCGTAAAAATAACTTTTCTATTTGTCATTAAATTGTCAATTTGGGGAAAAGCTGTGTATGAAAAATGAGACAGTAAGTGCCGGGCGGCTCGGTGAGGGCGAACGATAATATCAGAGTCAATGGTGAGATACCAGCGATCAAACCATGGTTTTTGTGTCATTTATAGAAGAAATTTGTGTCTGGCTCTTGCGGGTGTATATACATACAGTCAAAATAGAACATCACTGACGGGATAGGGTAACGAGAGATATGAGTAAAATGTTCGATCTGGTGTCTGAATATCAGCCATCCGGTGATCAGCCCACCGCAATAAAACAACTGTTGGAAGGGCTGGATTCAGGGTTAGCGCATCAGACACTGCTCGGGGTCACCGGCTCCGGTAAGACGTTCACTCTGGCCAACGTTATTGCGCAAGCACAGCGTCCGGCGATCTTGCTTGCTCCAAACAAAACGCTGGCAGCTCAGTTGTACGGTGAGATGAAAGCATTCTTTCCCAATAATGCGGTGGAATACTTTGTCTCTTACTACGATTATTACCAGCCTGAAGCCTATGTGCCCACCACTGATACTTTTATCGAGAAGGATGCATCGGTCAACGCTCACATTGAACAGATGCGTTTGTCGGCCACCAAAGCCCTTCTGGAGAGAAAAGATGCCATCATCGTCGCCTCTGTCTCGGCGATTTATGGTTTGGGCGACCCGGAATCGTATCTACAGATGATGTTGCACGTCCGTCGTGGTGACTTTATCGGTCAGCGCGATATTTTACGCCGCCTGGCGGAGTTGCAATACACTCGCAATGAAGTGGCGTTTGAGCGGGGTCAGTTTCGCGTGCGCGGCGAAGTCATTGATGTCTTTCCTGCTGAATCGGATCAGGAAGCGGTGCGGATCGAAATGTTCGATGATGAGATCGAATGCATCAGTTTGTTCGACCCTTTGACCGGGGTCGTCAAGCAACGGGATATCCCGCGTTTTACTATCTACCCGAAAACACACTATGTGACTCCCCGAGATCGTATTCTGGAAGCCATTGAACACATTAAGCAAGAACTGGCGCTGCGCAAGCAGTATCTGCTCGATAACAACAAATTGCTCGAAGAGCAGCGCATCACCCAGAGGACTCAATTTGACATCGAAATGATGAACGAGCTGGGTTTTTGCTCGGGAATCGAAAACTACTCACGGTATCTCAGCGGACGCAGTGAAGGTGAGCCACCACCGACACTGTTTGATTATCTGCCGCACGATGGCTTATTGATCATCGATGAGTCCCACGTGACTGTGCCGCAGATTGGTGCCATGTTTAAAGGGGATCGCTCACGCAAAGAGACGCTGGTGGAGTTTGGCTTTCGTTTGCCATCGGCGCTTGACAACCGTCCGCTTAAATTTGAAGAATTTGAATCTCTGGCGCCGCAAACCATTTTTGTTTCGGCCACGCCGGGCAACTATGAACTGGAAAAATCAGACGGCGAGGTGGCGGATCAGGTGGTGCGTCCAACCGGTCTGCTGGATCCTGAGCTGGAAGTGCGTCCGGTGGCCACCCAGGTGGATGACCTGTTGTCAGAGATCCGGATTCGTTCCGCCAAAGATGAACGGGTGCTGGTGACCACATTGACCAAGCGTATGGCCGAAGATCTGACGGAATACCTTCATGAGCATGATGTGCGGGTGCGTTATCTGCACTCGGACATAGATACGGTCGAGCGCGTTGAGATTATCCGTGATTTGCGCCTGGGAGAATTTGATGTTCTGGTCGGAATCAACCTGCTGCGTGAGGGGCTGGATATGCCGGAAGTGTCGTTGGTGGCGATTCTGGATGCAGACAAAGAAGGATTCCTGCGCTCAGAGCGTTCTTTGATTCAGACCATTGGCCGCGCGGCCCGTAATGTGGCGGGCAAGGCGATTTTGTACGCTGATCGTATTACCGGCTCGATGAAAAAAGCCATGGACGAAACCAACCGTCGCCGGGAAAAACAACAGGCTTACAACGAAGAAAGAGGCATTCAGCCTCAGGCGTTGAAACGCAATATCAAAGATATCATGGAGCTGGGTGATATCACCAAGGGCAAACGTCAACGTGTGAATAAGCAGGTGCCGTTGTCGAAAGTGGCTGAGCCTTCACAGCGTTATGTGGCCCTGTCGCCACAAGAGCTGGACAAAGAGATCAGCAAACTGGAAGCGGCAATGTACAAACATGCCCAGGATCTGGAGTTTGAGCTGGCGGCTGAGAAGCGCGATCAGATAGAGAAACTACGGGAACAGTTTATCGCGAACAGTTGATGCTATTTACTAACTAAACGACAAGCAAAAAAATAGCCAATAGACACTAATCTATTGGCTTTTTTGTGAATACTAAGTTCACTAACAACGTCAGTTGGCTAGGTGACCCAAACTTGGGTCAATCTGAATAAAGCATCTTCTATGCCAACTTTTTGAGGTAAGAAAATCGGTCAATTGCGGATTCCGTACGGAAATTTTCCGATTTAATTTGCAAAATGCAATTCGCAATGCAATCATTTCTACAAAATGCAAATAATAATGGCTAGGTTATGCAACAATCCTCAGAATCTCAAAAATCGAGATACCTGTTGATGGTAGAAGATACGGCGTCGGTTGCAGCCCTGTACCGCTCGTATCTCACTCCTTTAGGTATCGATATCAATATTGTCGGCACCGGTCGTGATGCTATCGAAAGTCTCACTTATCGCACGCCGGATCTCATTTTGCTTGATTTACGGCTGCCGGACATGACCGGTATGGACGTATTGCACGAAGTGAAGAAAAGTGTGCCTGATGTTCCGGTGGTGTTTATGACCGCACACGGTTCTATCGATACAGCGGTCGAAGCGATGCGCCATGGGGCTCAGGACTTTCTGATCAAACCGTGTGAAGCGGACCGTTTGCGGGTGACGGTGAACAACGCGATTCGCAAAGCAAGCAAGCTCAAAAATGACGCGGATAACCTGAGCAATCAAGGTTATCAGGGTTTCATCGGCAGCAGCCAGACGATGCAGGCGGTGTATCGCACTATCGATTCAGCGGCGAGCAGCAAGGCCAGCATATTCATCACCGGAGAAAGCGGTACGGGGAAAGAAGTGTGTGCCGAGGCGATCCATGCTGCCAGCAAGCGGGGAGATAAACCGTTTATTGCCATCAACTGTGCTGCGATCCCAAAAGATCTGATTGAAAGTGAGCTGTTTGGTCATGTCAAAGGGGCGTTTACTGGCGCGGCGACGGACCGTCAAGGCGCGGCGGAGCTGGCAGACGGGGGAACCTTGTTCCTCGATGAGCTGTGCGAAATGGACTTAGATCTGCAAACCAAACTGCTGCGCTTTATTCAAACGGGCACTTTCCAGAAAGTTGGCTCGTCCAAAATGAAAAGCGTCGATGTGCGGTTTGTGTGCGCCACCAACCGGGATCCGTGGAAGGAAGTTCAGGAGGGGCGTTTTCGGGAAGACTTGTACTACCGTCTGTATGTGATCCCGTTGCACTTGCCACCGCTGCGCGAGCGTGGTGAGGATGTCATTGAAATTGCATATTCATTACTGGGCTATATGTCCAACGAGGAAGGCAAAGGGTTTGTGCGTTTGTCGCCTGAAGTGATTGAACGCTTCAATCAATACGAATGGCCGGGCAACGTCCGTCAACTGCAAAACGTACTGCGCAATGTGGTCGTGCTGAATAACGGTAAAGAAATTTCGCTCGATATGCTGCCACCGCCGCTGAATAAGCCGATGAATAACCAGATTCGAGTGATCAAACAGGACAAAGAATCGCTCTCAGCGCATGAAATTTTCCCGTTGTGGCTGACAGAAAAGAACGCGATTGAGCAGGCCATTGAAGCCTGTGATGGCAATATTCCAAAAGCTGCGGGCTATCTGGATGTCAGCCCTTCGACGATTTATCGCAAACTGCAAGCGTGGAATGCCAAGGAAGAATATGATGGAAGTATTAAATCAAAATAAGATTGAGCAACTGGCCAATGATATTGGCGAAGAGAACGTGCCGGTATTGCTCGGCATTTTTCTCGGCGAGCTGGAAAGCTACATTGCTTATCTGAGTGACCCTGCGGCTGCGGATAAGTTGAGCTACCTGCGAGAGATTTCTCACGCATTGAAAAGCAGTGCCGCCAGTTTTGGTGCTGAACAGTTGTGTTGCAGCGCGATTGAAATTGATGCCCGGGTGAAGAACGGCCAGCCTCTGAGTGAAGCCGGCGACGTGTCTCACATGGTTGAGTTGCTGGGGACGACATTGTCCCGCTATCAACAGTTAGTTTGACAGCAGGGTCACGATCGCTTTTTGCAGTTTCGTCCGGTCGTGGCGCCAATCACGGTTGGCGGACGCCAGATCCGTCACCACGCAATTCCAGTCTGAGTTAAGTTCCGGATGTGGGGTGTCGACCAACACCACATCCACTTTTCTCGCATGACAGGCTCGCTCGCACCAACTGAGACGGTCGTGGAGCGTCATGCGTGCTGCGGGGCCAAATTCCGGTGACAGGTTATCGACGAACACCAGCTTGGCTTTAAGATTGTTGGCGATGGCCTGGCCGATTTCAGGCAGTAGTAATGGGGGCATGATGCTGGTCAGAAAGCTGCCCGGACCGAGAACAATGCAATCCGCCTGTTCAATGGCAATGACGCCCTCTTTGGTTGCCGGCACTTCCGGATCCAGATCCAGCCTGCGCAAATCCTCCTTCATCTCGTCTACGCTGGTTTCTCCCGTGACCCACATGCCGTCTGCGGACAGCGCTTTAAGATCCGAGGGGTGCTCTGACATTGGCACGATGTTCACGTCGACCTTGAGCATATTGCGAATCAGGTTGATGGCGTCGAGTGGGCGGACAGACAAGTTGTCCAGCGCAGTCAGCATCAGATTGCCGAGGTTGTGGCCATTGAGTTCGCCTGAGCCTTTAAAACGATATTCAAACATCATCGAGCTGATGGATGGCTCGGTGATGAGCTGATTGATGCAGTTGCGGGTGTCTCCCCAGGCGATCCCGCCCTGACAGTCACGAATCCGCCCTGTCGAACCGCCGTTATCTGTGGTGGTAACTATGCCAGTGGCGTTACTGCCAAAATCTTTGAGTGCGGCCAGCATACGCCCCAGACCGTGCCCTCCGCCGATAGCGACCACTTTTTTTGATGCATAAATGCTCATCATTTTCTTCTTATATTTTCATATTCAGGCACAAACTAATCCAACTCGTAAACATAGCATACTCATTAGGAGTTAATTTGGGCTGTGAGTAAGAT
>NZ_WXWP01000358.1:0-5955 GCF_009904765.1 Vibrio sp. V39_P1S14PM300 | reverse complement strand
GATAAAAGAAAAATCATTAATTTTCAGTCACATTTAAGGTCACGCCTGAAAAGCTGTTGTAAGCGCGCAGCATAATATACAGATCTTCTCCAGCCAACGCTGCGGAGCACGACTCGTTATTGCCGGACAGATAAGGTCGGCAGTCATAGGCGCTGGTGGTTGGCTGAGCGCCTGAGCGAACATACAAATCGGCATCGCCGCTGCCTGAGTTGATGGTGACGTTAAGCGGTGCGGTTCTGTTTTGCGCTTTCACTACCCACATCTGTTGTTCGCCTTTGCTGAGCGCTAAACCAGTGACAGGGGTACCCGGAACCAACTCCTGGATGCCGTTATTCGGTTGTCCGACCGAACCATCGGGCAGCGTGTTATTGAAGAATGTGGCGACCTGAGGCCAAATTTTGCTGATTTTAACCCCTTGGTTTTCACAGCCACCAAAGTGGTGCAGAGCGATCGCTTTGTTGTTGGCCGTGTTCAGCACTGGCGAACCTGACGAGCCGCCGATGGTGTCACAAAAGTAACCGGTATCGGTATTGGTGCCTCGTCCATTCGCCGATGCAACATCAATCTGGCAATAGCCGGAGCCGTTTTGATCACTTTCAATCGCCAGCTCTTTTGGATTGCCCGAGCCATGCTGAGGAATGTAGATTCCGTTACCATACACTGGTTCGCTGTTATCCAGCCCCAGATAACCAAAGGATTCAATTTTACTGAAATCATCCACGGAAAATAGAGTGTAGTCTAAGGTATAATCGGTGCTGAAAAGTTGGTCACCCATGACTTTCACTGTGGTTGATAACGTGCCGTTACAAGTGCTGCGTTGGTAGTTGAACCACACCTCGGTATTTTTGAGTTCTGCTTCGGTGCTGACACAGTGGTTGTTGGTAAACAGTTTATTGTCAGGACCAACACGCCAGGCCGTGCACAGGCTGCGTCCATCGATCAGTAATCGGGCGACTGGGCTCGACCAGGCGACTTTTTCGGCGTGTGAGTCCTGCCAGCACGCTACGTCTTTCCGCTCATTCACGCCGCAGGTCGACAGTGTTGTGTTGCTGCTTTCAAAGCTGGTGGCGGTTTCTTTGCCTGCCATGTAGTAATCGATATCAAACTGACCGGTTTCTCCCTGAGCATTCGGGATCAGCTCAATGGTGATCTGGTCGCCAAAAATAGACTGCGCATACCAGTCGGTTTGACTGGTGGAATACTCAACCACCTCTGATCCGTCACGTGATGTTAGGCGAATCACACTGCCTTTAGGCAAGGTTAGGCTCTTGAAGTGAAGTTTGATGAATTCAGCATCGGTATGCTCGACAGTCATCGAAGTGGATGTCGCTCCGATAGAGGATAGGGTGAACGGGATTTCATCTGCGATCACAGGCAACGCGGTTTGCGCGTAAGCCACTGAGGAGACAATACAAGATGAAGCTAAGATGACGTTGCGTATTATGTTTATCATTGGAGTTCCTTTCTATGTGAGGTCCAATAAAAACATAAGCAATAAACACAAATAAGCAATCTGTTGCTTATTTGTGTTTAGGTGAAATTTCGTTGACAGAGTGAGCCAGAGACCGAAATAACAGGTCTGAGCGTATCAAGGTAAAAGGCAAGAAATGCTTTCCCGCAGTCAATGGGATTCATTTTTTGCGAACCAGATCAAACCAACCAATCATCACCAGTAGACGTTACTCGCGCTTTATCACGGTGCTCTTTGGGGTGGGAAAGAACGTTGAAATTCGTTGATATTTCTGTAATTTACAGCGCCTTTAACATCCATACATCACACCCACCATGCTCTGTTCCTTCCAGAGGACTATTCAAATGAATAAACCCGAGCTTTTCATACAGCTGGATTGCAGATTTCATCGACGTCAGTGTATCAAGGTAACACTGCTTAAACCCTTGCTGGCAAGCAAATTCCAGACAACGTTCGGCCAACGCTTTACCCAGACCCAGCCCGCGACTTTCCGGTAACAGAAAAAGTTTTTTCAGTTCACAAGTCTGTGCCGACCCCTGAAACGGGGCCAGACCACAGCCTCCGACGATTTTTCCGTCAACCGTAGCCACCAGGTACAAACTTTGTTTGTCGGCAGTGTAGTATTCGCTCATCGCCAGCACTTCAGGATCAGATGGCCCAAAACCTTCACCGACGGCACCGAACTCTGCACCTACGGCTTTGATGATGGCGCAGATATCAGCGTCTTGATCGGCGCGGATAGGTTCAATTACAGCAGTCATTTTTAATCCTTTTTTTCTTTTAATTACCAATTAACTTGGTGTTAAAAGCACTTTTATCAAGTGTTGAGGTGAAATTTTACCCAAAGGCGGTAAATAAACGGATTTCAGTTTGGATTTGACCTTGTCATTCGTTACTATGTACAGCTATCTATAGACCCAAGATTCCTGTCGGGTACTGGCTGTTGAGCAGCCTGCCCAGAATGGACACTACCACTTATATCTATTGCCTTGCAGTTAGGTATAGGTAGATGAGGAAACGATGCAACATCTAGAAGAGATCATTGCTAACGCGAACGCAGCCATTGAATCTGCAGATTCGTTAGTCGCACTTGATGAAGTGCGTGTTCAGTATCTGGGCAAAAAAGGTGAGCTAACCGCTCAGCTTCAAAGCCTGGGTAAACTACCACCAGAAGAACGCCGCGAAGCTGGTCAAGAGATCAACAAAGCGAAAGGCGTGGTTCAACAAGCAATTGCAGCTCGTAAAGACGCACTGCAGACTGCGGAACTGGAAGCCAAACTGGCAGCAGAAACGATCGACGTAACACTACCGGGTCGCCGTATTGAAAACGGTGGTCTACATCCAGTCACTCGTACCGTTGAGCGTATTGAACAGTTCTTTGGTGAGTTGGGCTTTAATACAGAAGCCGGTCCTGAAATCGAAGACGCATTTCACAACTTTGATGCGCTGAACATTGCTGAAGATCACCCAGCTCGTACTGACCACGACACCTTCTTCTTTAATCCAGATCTGATGTTGCGTACTCATACCTCTGGCGTACAGATCCGTACGATGGAAAATGGCAAACCGCCGTTCCGTTTCATCGCTCCGGGCCGTGTATACCGTAACGACTACGACCAAACACACACGCCAATGTTCCACCAAGTGGAAGGTATGCTGGTTGATGAAAACGTCAACTTTGCCCAGTTGAAGGGCATTCTGCACGACTTCCTGTGTAACTTCTTTGAAGAAGAAGTTGAGGTTCGTTTCCGTCCTTCATACTTCCCGTTTACCGAGCCTTCAGCAGAAGTTGATGTGAAAGGTAAAAACGGCAAATGGCTTGAGGTTCTGGGCTGTGGCATGGTTCACCCGAACGTTCTGCGTGCAGTAGGTATCGACCCTGAGAAATACTCTGGTTTCGCATTCGGTATGGGCGTTGAGCGTCTGACGATGCTGCGTTACGGCGTAAACGACCTACGTGCGTTCTTCGAGAACGATCTTCGTTTCCTAAAACAGTTCAAGTAATCCAGGGGATTTATCACTATGAAATTCAGCGAATCATGGCTTCGTGAGTGGGTAAACCCTGCGGTATCGACTGACGAGCTTACTCACCAAATTACAATGGCGGGTCTGGAAGTAGACGACGTACTACCTGTAGCCGGTTCATTCACTGGCGTTAAAGTGGGTCACGTTGTTGAATGTGGTCAGCACCCTGACGCAGACAAACTGCGCGTAACGAAAATCGATGTTGGTGAAGACGAACTGCTCGACATCGTTTGTGGCGCGTCAAACTGTCGCCAAGGCCTCAAAGTTGCAGTTGCAACCGTAGGCGCGGTGCTTCCGGGCGATTTCAAAATCAAGAAAGCGAAACTGCGCGGCCAACCTTCTCACGGTATGCTGTGTTCCTTCACTGAACTGGGTATCGACGTAGAATCAGATGGCATCATGGAACTGGCTGAAGATGCCGTGATCGGTACTGACTTCCGTGAATTCCTGGGGCTGAACGATGTCACGGTCGACGTAGATCTGACAGCAAACCGTGCAGACTGTTTCAGCATTCGTGGTCTGGCGCGTGAAGTGGGCGTACTCAACCGTGCCGATGTGACTGAGCCAGCGGTTGACCCAGTGGCGCCAGCGATCGATGACAACATCTCAATTGAAGTGAAAGCGTCAGCAGCATGCCCGCGTTATCTTGGGCGTATCGTTAAGAACGTTAACGTTCAAGCAGAAACACCGCTGTGGATGCAAGAGAAACTGCGCCGTTGTGGCATTCGCTCAATCGACCCAGTGGTTGATATCACAAACTACGTTCTGCTAGAGCAAGGCCAACCAATGCACGCATTTGATCTGGCTAAGATCGACGGCGGCATCGTGGTACGTATGGCAGAGCAGGGCGAAAAACTGACTCTTCTAGACGGTACCGAAGCAGAACTAAACGCGGACACACTAGTGGTTGCAGACCACGGTAAAGCGCTAGCAATCGCGGGTATCTTCGGTGGTGAAGAATCAGGCGTAACGTCTGAAACAAAAGACGTGCTACTAGAGTGTGCATTCTTTGCACCTGACCACATCCGTGGCCGCGCTCGTAGCTACGGTCTGCACACTGATTCTTCAATGCGTTTTGAACGTGGTGTCGACTTCGCACTACAAGCAAGCGCAATGGAGCGTGCAACTGAACTGCTCGTTGAAATCTGTGGCGGTGAAGTGGCACCAGTTGTCGCGGTAGAATCTGAATCAGACCTACCAACAGCAAACACAGTAGCACTACGTCGTACTAAGCTAGACAACCTACTTGGTCATCACATCCCTGATGCCGACGTAGTAGAAATTCTAGAGCGTCTTGGCCTGACTGTTGAAGCAACAGAATCGGGTTGGATCGCGACAGCACCAACATGGCGCTTTGACATCGCGATTGAGCAAGACTTGATCGAAGAAGTGGGCCGTATCTACGGTTACGACAACATTCCTAACCAGCACCCAGTTGCTGCGCTTAAGATGCACAACCACGTAGAAGCGGACCTTCCTCTTAAACGTGTACGTAACCTGTTGGTTGACCGTGGTTACCAAGAAGCGATCACATACAGCTTTGTTGAACCAGAGCAACAAAAACTGATCGTGCCAGACGTAGAGCCGTTGATTCTGCCATTCCCAATTTCTGCGGAAATGTCAGCAATGCGCCTGGGTCTTATCCAGGGTCTGTTGAATACTGTGGTTCACAACCAAAAACGTCAGCAACCACGCGTTCGTCTGTTCGAATACGGTCTGCGTTTCATTCCTTGTGAATCGGCAGAAAACGGCATGCGTCAAGAGCCAATGCTCGCGGGCGTGATTGCCGGTACTCGCGGTGAAGAACACTGGGATATGGCAACGCAAACTGTGGATTTCTTTGACCTGAAAGGCGATCTGGAAGCGATTCTTGAGCTTTCTGCGAACGAAAAAGCCTACTCGTTTGCGGCAGCGAAGCATCCAGCACTTCACCCAGGTCAATCTGCGGCAATCATCGTAGATGGCAAAGAAGTGGGCGTGATCGGTACAGTTCACCCAGAGCTAGAACGCAAGTTTGGTCTGAATGGCCGTACTATCGTATTCGAAATCGAATGGTCTGCGATCAACACGAAAGTGATCCCAGAAGCGGTACAACTGTCTAAGTTCCCATCAAACCGTCGTGATATCGCAGTCGTTGTTGACGAAACCGTTGCTTCTGGTGACATCGTTGCAGCATGTCTGGAGCAAGGTGGCGAGTTCTTGAAAGACGCGAAACTGTTCGACGTTTACGTAGGTAAAGGTGTTGAAGACGGCAAGAAGAGCCTGGCGATTGCACTGACGCTACAATCGGTTGAGCGTACGCTTGAAGATGCCGATATCGCAGGCGCGGTAGACGCGATCGTTGCACACGTATCCGATAAGTTCGGTGCTGCTCTGCGCGACTAAGTGCCATAATGAACTCTGATTAACGAGTGTTCAAACCCTGCCTGTTCGGCAGGGTTTTTTATTCTTTCCTGTCT
>NZ_WXWP01000224.1:0-5980 GCF_009904765.1 Vibrio sp. V39_P1S14PM300 | reverse complement strand
AGATTTCATTGTTTGTCATCTACAAGCTGATTGAAGACGATTAGTCTTAAGAGCTGCAACTTTCTATAAGCCCCTGATTTAACTCAGGGGCTTTTTCGTTCATCTCGTATTAAGATTGATGAATATAAACTACGCCCGTCTTGGTAATTTGAGGGAGACTGAATGAAGCGTATTACCCAAGAAGTGAATGACTTTATTAATCGCGGGTTGGACTCTCATGTCCGCATTGCTGTTACCGGCTTATCCAGAGCCGGCAAGACGGCCTTTATCACTTCTATGGTGAATCAGTTACTTCACACATCGACACACGACAATTTGCCTTTATTGGCAGCTGCGCGTGATCAGCGGATCATTGGCGCTAAGCGGGTACCACAGGTCAACATGATGGTGCCGCGTTTCTCCTATGACGAAGCGATGGCACATTTGCATGCTGCCCCTCCACAATGGCCTGAGCCGACGCGTGATGTCAGCGAAATTCGGCTGGCGATCAAGTATCAGCCGAAAAGTCGGACCAAAAAACTGCTCAGCCGTACCAGTACGCTGCATCTTGATATTATTGATTATCCGGGTGAATGGCTGCTGGATTTGCCGTTGCTGGAGATGGACTTCGATACGTGGTCACAAACGCAGTTTGACGCGATGACGGGTCTGAGAGGCTCATTGGCACAAGCGTGGCTCACCGAGCTGGGGTCGCTCGATCTGCGCGCGGAAGTAAACGAGAAACAGTTGGAGCAAATCGCTCAGAGTTACACCCGTTATCTGCACGACTGCAAGGCGAGCGGGCTGCACTGGGTGCAACCGGGCCGCTTTGTCCTCCCGGGGGAATTGGACGGTGCGCCAGTCCTGCAGTTTTTTCCGGTTTTGCTGGATGGGGGTGATAAAGCCGATAAGCGCAGTAACTACACGGCATTGAAATCACGCTATCAGGAATATCAACAGAAAGTGGTGAAAGCTTTCTATAAGCATCACTTTTCCACGTTTGATCGACAAATTGTGTTGGTGGATTGTCTGTCGCCGCTGAACTCTGGTGCCGAGTCGTTTCACGACATGCGCCATGCGTTGGAGCAGATCATGAAAAGCTTCAAGTATGGACGTAGTAGTCTGCTTAAGCGTTTGTTTTCCCCCAAGATCGATAAAGTGTTGTTCGCGGCAACCAAAGCGGATCACGTAACGCCGGAGCAGCACCCTAATCTGGTCGCTCTGTTGCAGCAGATGGTACATCCGTCCTGGCAGAGTGCGGCGTATGAAAATATCGGGATGAGCTGCATCAGTATGGCGTCGGTTCAGGCGACGCAATCTGGTTTTATCTCTTCCGGTGATGAGCGCACGCCTGCGCTTCAGGGATACACGCTGGACGGTACTGCGCTGACGGTCTTTCCGGGAGAAGTGCCGAAGAAACTGCCAGGCTCAGGCTTCTGGCAAAACAAAGGATTTGAGTTCAGTGCGTTCCGGCCGATGGCTTCGGAGTCAGACGAGCCGCTTAGGCATATCCGTATGGACAAAGCGTTAGAAACTTTGATTGGAGATAAATTGAAATGAGTGATTTGAAGAGCAAGCAAATTTTCGATCAGCCACTCAACGATGCTCCTCTCGAGCAAGATGAGCTCACCGCTCAGCAGCAATTTAACGCCGAACAGCGTTTTGTACCACAGACTGCTGAGAGCCAGTCTTCCGACGCCATGCCTGAGCAGCAGTTGGAGCAGGTCATTCGTCCGCGAAAGGGACGCAAATGGCTGGCCACGGGTTTGTCTATCACATTTGCCGCGCTGTTGGGATGGCAAGCGGTTGATTCGCTGGTGGGCGCGATTCAGCAGAGCGACTGGCTGGCTTTGGGCTGGTCTGGCTTTATCGCCGGTTTGTCAGCGCTGGGTATCGGCGCTATTGGCAAAGAATTATGGAAACTGCGCCGATTGCGCAATCATTTCAGCGTTCAGGAGCAGAGTGAGCAACTTATCCTCAACGACAGCGTCGGACATGGTAAAGCATTTTGTGAACAGTTGGCGAAAGAGAGCGGTGTACAGCCGGAAAGCCCGGCTTATGATCGCTGGTTCAACAGTGTGCATGATGCGCACAGTGATGCCGAAATTCTGGATATGTACGATGCGATGGTGGTTGCTGAACAAGACAAACAAGCCACCAAAGTGGTGTCTCAGTTTTCAACGGAAGCCGCCGCATTGGTCGCGATCAGCTCGTTGGCGATTGCAGATATGTTGTTGGTTGCCTGGCGCAACTTCAAGATGATCGACAAACTGGCGGAGATATACGGCGTTGAATTGGGGTATTGGTCGCGCATCAAGTTACTGAAAGCCGTGTTCATCAATATGGCCGCGGCCGGAGCCAGTGAATTGGCTGTTGACGCTGGTATGGATCTGTTGTCGATGGATCTAGCGGGGCGCTTGTCTGCGCGCGCAGGGCAGGGGCTTGGTGTGGGCATTCTCACGGCCAGACTTGGTCTGAAGGCCATGTCACTGTTGCGTCCGATGCCCTGGCACAAAGACCGCGCGGTGAAACTGAGCGCAATTCGTAAGCAAATTGTGGCAAAAGTCACTGCGATTACAATGAAATAGCAGCGAATGTGATGTCGACTCACGGAGACTTCTTGACGCGATTCAGACCTTAGGCGAAACTACTGTCAACTTTTCCTGACACCTTCGAATTTAGGGACTTTCCAGTGCGTCTAGAAGTTTTCTGTGAAGATAGACTCGGTCTTACCCGTGAGCTACTCGATATTCTTGCCTCCAGAAACATTGATTTGCGCGGCATTGAAATTGATATTTCTGGCATTATCTACCTTAACTGCCCGGATATCGACTTTGATACCTTTAGTGAACTGATGGCAGAAATCCGTCGCATCTCTGGTGTCAAAGACGTTCGTAAGATTCAGTTTATGCCGATGGAACGGCATAACACCGAACTGATTTCTCTGTTGAATAATCTGCCGGATCCGGTTCTGGCGATTGATCTCAAAGGTCATGTTGATATGGCCAACCACGCTGCGCTCAGTTTGTTTAGCCAAAACGAAGACCAGATTCTTGCGCAGCAGATTTCGACACTGTTACCCAGTTTCAATTTCTCAAAATGGGCGGAAGGCACCATCACGCGCAAGCGCGAAAACCTAGTGATTGACGGCTTAGATTACGTCATGGAAATTATGCCGGTCTACATTACCAGTGAAGCGAAAGAGTCTATTCTGGCCAGTACGGTGATGATCATTCGCAGCGCCGCACAACCTGCGTTGATAGACCAGATGTTGCCAGAGCAGAACAATCTCGGCTTTGAACATTTTGTTGGCGTTTCCAATAAGCACAAGGCTTTGATTGGGCAAGCGAAAAAGCTCTCGATGCTTGATCAGCCTTTGCTGATTGAAGGCGAAACCGGTACCGGTAAAGAGATGCTGGCACGCGCTTGCCACAACCGCTCTCACCGCGCGTCAGAACCTTTTTTGGTCCTGAGTTGTGCTTCGATGCCGGATGATGTGGCAGAGACCGAGTTATTTGGTCATGCTCCGGGATCGTTTAATCACGAGCAAGGACACAAAGGCATCTTTGAACAGGCGAATGGCGGAACCGTCTTTCTTGACGAAATCGGCGAGATGAGCCCGCACCTGCAAATTAAACTGCTGCGTTTTCTTCAGGACGGTACATTCCGCCGAGTGGGCGAAGAGCGCGAAGTGCACGTGGATGTTCGGGTTATTGCCTCGACGCGCCATCAGTTGTCCGATTTGGCAGAGTCGGGGTCATTCCGTGAAGATTTGTTCTACCGCCTCAATGTACTGACGCTACGCATTCCGCCACTGCGCGAACGCGCCAGCGATATTGCACCGCTACTGGAATTGTTTGTCGCCAAGTACATCAAGCAACTTGGTATGATGAAACCCGAACTCAGTGAAGATTTGGTGGACCAGCTCTCGAACTATCAATGGCCGGGCAATATGCGTCAACTGGATAACATGGTACTGCGGGCGCTGACCGAGTTGTCCGCAGATACACTGACGATTGATTTGTTCCATTTGCCGCAGTTGGAAAGTGTGTCCGGCAGTGCACCGAGTATTAATCTTGATGGTTCGCTGGATGAAATCATGAAAGAGTATGAAGCTCAGGTGTTGGAACGTTTGTATCAGTCTTTCCCATCCAGTCGTAAACTGGCCAAACGACTGAATGTGTCGCATACCTCGGTGGCGAATAAACTGCGCGACTACGGGATCAGAAAGAAATGATGGATAAAATCAGCACGCCCGCGCAAGTGTATGAAGTCGATGACGATATCATACTGAGAACCGCCGACGTTACCGATGCTGCAATGATTGTGGACTACTACAGTACCAATCGGGTTCACCTTCAGCCATGGGAACCCAAACGAGAGCAGGCATTCTACTCGGTACAGGGCTGGACACAGAAATTGATCAAGTTGCATGAGTTGCACAAGATGGGGCTTGGCTACTACCTGATCATCATCGAACGTGAGACAGGGGCCATGCTGGGAACCATTTCATTCAGTAACCTGACTCGTTTTCCATTTCATGCCTGTAACGTTGGTTACTCACTGGCCGAGCAAGCGCAAGGGCGGGGCGTGATGACCCGGGCATTAAGAATGGCAGTGGACTACATGTTTCGTATACAGAACATGCATCGCATCATGGCCGGTTACATTCCGGCAAACAAGCGCAGTGAATCGGTGTTGGAAACCATCGGTTTTGAACACGAAGGGTTTGCTAAAGATTACCTGTTGATTAACGGGCGCTGGGAAGATCATAACCTGATGGCGCTGATCAACCGAAACTGGAAAGAGGCCTGATATGAACCAAAGACTGGAACAACAGCTGGCACTGGTATTGGAACTGGATCGCCTTAAGTCTGTTCTCAGGCGAACCCGTGTGAAAAGTGCGGACAAACGCCTTGAGAACAGTGCAGAGCACAGTTGGCACGTTGCCCTAATGGCAGTGTTAATGGAAGAACACGCCAATGAGCCGGTCAATATCGACCGGGTGGTCAAGATGTTGCTGATCCATGACGTTGTTGAAATTGATGCGGGTGATACCTTTGTTTATGATGTTGCCGCTTCTGAGCTGCAAGCGCAGAAAGAGATGGCAGCGGCAGAGCGGTTGTTTGGTATGTTGCCGGACGATCAGGCCAAAGAACTGAAAGCGTTATGGCTGGAATTTGAGAGTGCTCAATCGGGCGATGCCCGTTTCGCGAAAGCGCTGGATCGCATCATTCCCATGTTGTTGAATTATCATAATCAAGGGCAAAGCTGGCAGGAAAATGGTGTGAAAACCGAGCAAGCGCTGAGCATCAACCGACGTATCGAAGATGGCTCTACAGTGCTGTGGGAAAAAGCCCAACAAATGATAGAAGACGCCACCGCAAAAGGGTGGCTTCAAGGTAACGAGGAAAATTAATGTCGTATTTGCCTTTGGATCAATACCAAAGAAAATGGATTTTTACTCACCAATCGATGCCGGTTGCCAGTGATGATCTTGAATGGATCAAACCGATGACACAGGCAAGGTCCGCACAATTGTGGAAAGACAACATCAGTGCACAAAGCCCAGATTCAGAAAGACTCAGTGCATCAGACTGGCCTCAGAAAGAGAGCAACTGGGTCGGAGAAGTAGACTGGATGCTAGCCTGGGAAGACGATGAGGCCGGTTTGCCTGCGGAAATTCTGGCTCATTTGGATTGGCAAGATGATGTAACTGTCTATTTCTGCTATGAAAAGTACAATGTGATTGAAACGAAATGGTCTGTGTTTAAAAGAAACTGGAAGAACTTTTTATTTTATGATGACGGGCCAATATTAATAGCCAGAAGACGAAATGAAGCACTTTGGTTCAATTCCCTCGGTATGGTTAAACTCGGTAATCGCAACTGATCTAAAAAGGCAACATGATGTTGCCTTGTTATTTTCATCATCATCAAGATCTATTTAACGAGTTTAATCGCATATCGATATGCAATTATTTTCTCGGACGGCATATCTT
>NZ_WXWP01000395.1:0-6047 GCF_009904765.1 Vibrio sp. V39_P1S14PM300 | reverse complement strand
GTACAACCAGCAATATGACAGCAATGCCGTACCCGTGTCACAAAACGCTTTACATAACACCTACAGGTACGAAAAATCTGCGCCAAAATTCGTCACAAAACAAGTTGTAAACATTATATAAATCAGAAAGATAAATAACTACTGATAATTTTATTCACCAACAAGGGTTCAAGCGCTCAAAAACACATCAGTTTCAATATAACTGTCATATTAATGAAACATTCGCTCTCTACTATCGCCCACAGTTTCAACAACCGACCTCAGTTCTATCCATACAGGTCCACGGAGAAAAAAATGATGAACCAAGCTACTACTGCAGCGTCACCGATTTCGGGTACGACTCGCTGGTTACGCTGGGCTAACTTGGCATTCATGCTTTATCTGCTGCTACTGGCAGTATCTATGGTAGGCAGTGGTTTCAAATGGGCGACGGGCGATCAAGCCAAAGTACTGTTTGAATTTGCCTCTCATCCAGTTGCCGGGTTGATGATCGGCCTGGTGGCGACGGCGTTAATCCAATCCTCCAGTACAGTCACCTCGATCATTGTGGGCCTGGTGGCTGGCGGACTGCCGGTCGAAACCGCCATTCCTATGGTCATGGGCGCCAATATTGGCACCACGGTCACCAACACTCTGGTCAGCCTGGGCCACGTTCGCTGTAAAGAAGAGTTCAAACGCGCGTTTGCAAGTGCCACTATCCACGACTTTTTCAACTTGCTTGCAGTACTGATCTTCCTGCCTCTGGAAATGATGTTTGGCATTCTGGAAAAAATTTCCCATTGGCTGGTGTCGCCACTACTGGCTACCGGTGACATGAGCCTGAAAGGCTTCAACTTCATCAAACCGATCACCAAACCTGTGGTCAGCGCGATCAAAGGCCCGTTGTCAACTTTCGGCGATACGATTGGCGGTGTGCTGTTGATTGTCCTCGGTATTGCCACTATCTTTTTGGCTATCACGGTGATGGGCAAACTGATGAAGAGTCTGATGGTTGGCCGCGCTCGTGACATTCTGAAAAACGCCATTGGCCGTGGCCCGATCCACGGTATCGTATCTGGCTCTATAGTCACGGTTTTGGTGCAGTCTTCTTCTACCACTACCAGCCTGATGGTGCCACTGGTTGGGACTGGCGTCCTGAAAGTGCGTGACGTGTACCCATTTACCCTTGGGGCGAACATCGGTACTTGCATTACCGCGTTATTGGCGGCAACAGCAGTGACGGGTGAGTTCGCGGTCTTCGCCCTGCAAATTGCTCTGGTTCACCTGACCTTCAACATTCTGGCAACCCTGCTGATCTTCGGTATTCCGTTCCTGCGTGAACTGCCACTGAAAGGTGCCGATATGATCTCCGAAATGGCGATCAAAAACAAAGCAGTTGTTGCAGGCTACCTGTTATCGGTTTTCCTGATTCTTCCAGGCACCATTCTGGCGTTATCCGCTTAATCAACACCATCGCTTATTGTGACAGGCCCCAATACTGGGGCCTTTTTTTTCTCAGTCAAGCTTATTTAGGACGGTACATTTGACGAACAAAAAAGCCAGCGCGGATGCTGGCTTTTTTGTGTTGAATTACGGCTTAGACCGAAAACGGGTATTTGATCGCGTCGTGGCATTGATACCCCGTCACCTCAAAGTCATCCAGCGTTACCCAAGTCTCCAAATCCTCCAAAGAGCGGATATCCGGGTTGATGCTAAACTGAGGTGCCGCAAACGGTTCGCGCTTAAGCTGCACGTCGCGCATCAGCGCCAGCTGATCTTCATAAATGTGCGCGTTAACGATTTTGTGGTACGCCACGCCTGGTTTCTTGCCGGTGATCTGCGCCATGATCGCCAGAAACACATAGACTTGAACCATGTTGAAGTTCAGACCCAGCGGCACATCGCATGAGCGCTGCGTACTATTGAGGAACAAGGTATCCCCCAGCAGGGAAAAGTGATGGCTGTACATACACGGACGCAGGCATCCCATATGAAACTCACCCGGGTTGTATTATTACCCCCTATCATTCCCTACTGGTTGTACTCATATGATAACTTTAGATGTGAAAAAAGCACTTAAAGTCCACCTTAGACAATTTACACCACCAGTTAATACCCCCTACTAGTTGTACTAGTTGAAAAATTACTTTATGGTATGTATAGGCTAGTTATAGGTACGTCATTAATTATGAACACGATACATACAGTTATTCACTTAGGGATTTCCGCACCAGACTACGAAACTATGCCTACGTTAATACTGTTTCCTGAAGGTGTTGAACCACATGCTTCATTCATCGTTGCTAGATATGCACGTTACCTTCAAAAAGAAGGTCACGCCTCATATGCAACAATAAAAAGAGACTTGCATTACATTGGTTTGCTTTTTGATTACTATTATCTCGTGGTAAAACCCAACGCCAAAAACACCAACGACTGGGAAATGTTCATTGAAGATTTTTTAAGCGCTTTTGATAAAGGTGCTGTTTTAGGTTGGAGAGCTGCAAAAACAGCAGACTATACATATTGCAAAAACACTACAAAACAGTTCTGCCAGTTTGTTTCGGGCTTGAAAAGTAGCAGAAAGCTTCTTCCTGCGGAAGAAAAGGACCTTGAATACTCAATAAATCGCTCTTATGAATACTGCGCTCACCTGAAGACCAGCCTTCTGTTCCATATAAAAAGAAAATCCCACAGTATGAAGGATTCTAATAAATCTAAGGAAAGAGGTCGCAGAAGAGCCAAGTCTGGCACGACCGTAGTCAAGTATTTCCCTCCAGAATACGTACCACTGCTTATTGAAGAGACAACAAATGTACGGGATAAGATCATTTTGTTAATGGCTGCGTATGGTGGCCGACGGCAATGTGAAATCATCCAAATACTCATCAATGATGTTGAACCTGTTAATGGTAGATTACATGTAACTCTTGCCCATCCTGAAACTTCTAGTATGTCCTGGCTTTGTAAAGCAGGAAAAAAGCGTACTGGTACTCGTGGTGAGTTTCTTAAAACAATGTATGGACTAAAGCCCAGAATCAATCTGGGTGCACTTTCTTCGAGCGCTGGTTGGAAGGGTATAAAGTATGACGACAAAAATACCGAAACATCTATCATGTGGTTTATTAGAGAAGAGGTCGAGAGATACCTTCTGACCTTGCACATTCAGTATATGGAAGAAGTAAGAGGTGAGTATTCACACCATCCGTATTACTTTGTTAATCAGAATGGCGACCCAATGACTCAGAAATCCATGAGTAAAGCCATACATAATGCATGTAAAAGACTAGAAAAAAAGTATGGCATCAATTTAGATGGGCGTCGAGGACATAGCCTTAGACATCATTATGGTTTTTACTGTGCAGACGTTTTACAGATGGATTTATTAATGATCCGTAAATATATGGGGCATAAGCAACTCTCATCCACAGCTATTTACACACATATATCACCAGAAAAAGCTCGCCAAGTCATACAAAATGCTCAGGACAAAGCAAAGCTCGAAGACAGAATCGATGCAGATATAGAGGAGAGGTTGCAGATTCAACAGAGATTCGAAAATCAACCTGCAATTGCAAAACTGCCAAATTCATGGATGACTTCATGGTTGACTGGCGAAGAAATAGATACGATGTTAATTCACAGGTAAAAGCTACATGGATTATATAACAAATGAATTTGAAGAGTACACTTCCCCATTAACAGGTGAGGTGATTAAATTTAATCCATCTAGTAGAGCATTTTGTATACTCAAAACTCCTACAAAAGAGGAATTCAACGAACTCTTACAAGAATATGTGAACGCAAAGATTCAAATTACTTGGAGAGAGTTGTTAGAACCACTCAACAAAGATCTCAGCAAAATTAATGGCGATAGAATAAGGTTATTTGCGGCTACAAAGGCTTCGGGTAGTGACAAAAAGTTCATGCCGACATACATTTTTGCCGACAGTTATACCAAAGCTATTGGCGAAGAAACTAGTTACCAGTGCCATCTAAAGGTAGAAAGCTTCAGTATTGAAGAGCAAAAAAAACTTGCAGAGGCAATCAAGCCAAACAGTCTTGAAGAAGCAAAAAGTCTATTTAAGGAAGGATCATTCCATCACAATGATGCTCTCGGTTATAGATTTATAGATGAGGTAATAAAACCTCATAATAATTTCACTGAAGCTGTAAACGCAATGGCCTCACTCTTGAATGAAGTGGTTGCAGATAGCGGTATCAAATCAAAGAGATTCAGGTTACAACACTCCAATAAGACACCTAGAAACACTCTAGAATTACTAAGCTTTCTACATGCCAAGGGGTATGTACTTTTCCCATATGTTAGAAAACTCTCTGAAGATCCTTTTGAATACTGGATGCTTCACAAAAACAATATAAGGCACTGTGAATACCCTGAGCTAGTTAATCCAGATGCATATGAGTTTGTTAATCGTATTCATCAAGCTTCAGAAGCAAGTAGAGCAAATAAGAGGCTTGGTAGCAACGCTAAAACAATGGTGAAGGCATCTACTTTCACCAGAATTGAACAGATCAGTGATGAACTCCTAGATCGACAGGTTGAACTGTATGAAGAAAATTATCAAACCTCATCATCATCAGAAACAACAACCAGAACGAATGGCTCAGCGTTTAATGCTTACACAAATATGTGTAGGGATATTTTCAATTCAAAACATAATAATCCCGCCCTTAAGTTAAAGCATAGAAAGTACATGAGGAAAACTAAAAAGACGATTTATGAGCTTGCTGACTTTAGTTTATACTCAGACAAACTGCCTGAACTTAAGATTTGGACTGAGCTTCTTTCTCAGTATTGCTTATCTATAAACGATACGCAGTTTCAATTACGCATATCTTCTGCAAGATACTTCCTTGACTGGCTTTCTGGACTTGAACACATCCCACAATCCCCATTGGAGATTGTCAGAACGATACATGTAAATGATTATGCTGAGGGAAACACTCTGCGGAACCATCTCAAGAACCGTTACTCTCTAAAAGCCTCTAACAGACATTTGTCGATGTATAGACAGTTCTTTGATTTCTGCCACGATACTCTTTACAAGAACCCTGACAACCGTGAATCTCTAAGTACATTTGTTAATCCTGTTGACACCAAGTGGGATCGATTTGCAGAAGGTTCTAGTCCAGGAACCAAACGAACACCGATTGAATCAAGGATAATGAATGAGATTCGAAATTTAATCATTGAAGATGATTATGCTTTTCCTAAAAAAGCATTTTCATTTTCTTATGTTCATTTGACAAATCACGAAACTGGAGAATATGAACACAACGTGTTCTGCCCATCAGTTGCAAACCTTCTCTATTTTATGCTCTGGATTCCAATACGAAAGATTCAAGCTCAACTTCTTGATTCTGGAGAGGGGGATGACTTTATCTATGACTTTGATCTAGAAAAGTTTGTTAAGAATGAAAACAAGATCGGGAACGAAAAAAGACAAGAAGGTTTATTGCAAACACTTCCATCAGGCGTACTTGGAATTACTGACGTGCTCGGCTTGCACATTACAACCAATAAAACTTCAGATGATGGTTACGATATCCCTTGGGTTTGTGATGAATTACTTGCATCATTAAAAAACCAGTATCAATGGCTCCGTAAGTACTCCCCCTACCCAGAGCTAAGAGGAAAGGACTCTCTTGGAAAGCTTCTGACAGAAGAAAGCATAATGACAGATAAAACTTTCTATTGTTTATTCCGAGATCCCTCACAACAGAGATCCGACGACCAATCAAAACCAGTTGCAACTCACATTATAACAAAAGCGTGGGGATTGCTCTGTAACGAGGCTGAGAAACGGATAAACAGAAAACTTCCTGAGACACACAGAAAAATATCTTTGACAAAAGAGGGATCACCGACTGAATCTCGCTACGATATCCATACATTACGAGTGAGCGGTATTACAGACTTGCTAGATAAAGGAGTGCCATTAGGGATTGTTCAGAAGTTTGTTGCTGGACATAAGACTTACATGATGACACTTCATTACGATAACCCTTCTCATGCGAAAGTGAGGGAGTATTTAGAGGCAGCG
>NZ_WXWP01000410.1:0-6047 GCF_009904765.1 Vibrio sp. V39_P1S14PM300 | reverse complement strand
ATGTTAAAGCATGAACGGTGTAAGATATGAACTGCCAAACAGCATAGTTATTGATTACTCAGTTTATGCCACGATTAAAAAGCGCCCCAATCGGAGCGCTTGTTTTATTTGGAGTGTTATTCCCAATCCAGGATAACTTTACCAGATTGGCCTGAACGCATAATGTCGAAGCCTTTTTGGAAATCATCAACTTTATAGTGGTGAGTGATGATTGGCGTCAGATCCAAACCAGATTGAATCAGGCTGGCCATCTTGTACCACGTCTCGAACATTTCTCTTCCGTAAATGCCCTTAATCACTAAGCCTTTGAAAATCACTTGATTCCAGTCGATGCCCATGTCCGATGGCGGAATACCCAACAATGCAATGCGACCACCGTGATTCATGGTTTTCAGCATGGAGTTGAACGCAGACGGGTTCCCCGACATTTCCAGGCCAACATCAAAACCTTCCGTCATGCCAAGCTCTTCCATGACGTCTTCCAGTTTCTGTTCAGCAACGTTCACAGCACGGGTGACACCCATCTGACGAGCCAGATTTAAGCGGTATTCATTGACATCCGTGATCACCACGTGGCGCGCGCCGACATGCTTAGCGACTGCCGCCGCCATGATACCGATCGGACCCGCACCAGTAATCAACACATCTTCACCGACCAGATCAAAAGACAATGCCGTGTGAACTGCATTTCCAAACGGGTCAAAGATAGACGCCAGATCGTCAGAAATCTCATCTGGGATCTTAAATGCGTTGAACGCTGGGATCACCAGATACTCAGAGAACGCACCAGTGCGGTTCACACCAACGCCCACAGTGTTACGACACAGGTGGGTACGACCACCACGACAGTTACGACAGTGTCCACAAGTGATGTGACCTTCGCCAGATACACGGTCGCCAATAGCAAAACCACGCACTTCCTGGCCGATACCGACGACTTCACCAACGTATTCGTGACCCACAACCATAGGTACCGGAATGGTGTTCTGCGACCATTCGTCCCAGTTGTAGATATGGACGTCGGTCCCACAAATCGCCGTTTTCTTAATCCGGATCAACAGATCATTGTGGCCAAGCTCAGGCATGTCCACTTCGTTCATCCAGATGCCTTCTTCAGGCTTTAGTTTTGACAGTGCTTTGATTTTCATTACTTGATGATCTCCATGTCACGGCCAACTTCGATAAACGCATCGATGGCTTTATCCAGCTGTTCACGTGAATGCGCGGCAGACATCTGAGTGCGGATGCGCGCCTGACCTTTTGGCACGACAGGGAAAGAGAAACCAATAACGTAGATGCCTTTCTCCAGAGCGCGTTCTGCAAACTCAGCGGCGACTTTCGCGTCACCCAGCATGATTGGAATGATGGCATGATCAGCACCAGCCAGCGTAAAACCTGCTTCCGACATACGAGTGCGGAAGTGCGTCGCGTTTTCCCACAAACGATCGCGCAGATCGCCGCTTTCTTGCAACAAGTCCAGTACGCGAATTGATGCGCTGACAATCGCCGGTGCAACAGAGTTTGAGAACAAGTACGGGCGTGAGCGCTGACGCAGCCACTCAATCACTTCTTTCTTACCCGAAGTATAGCCACCTGACGCGCCGCCCATGGCTTTACCCAAGGTGCCCGTAATGATGTCGATGCGATCCACCACATCATGATATTCATGGGTACCCGCGCCCGTTTTGCCCATAAAGCCTACGGCGTGTGAGTCATCGACCATAGTCAGTGCACCGTATTTCTCCGCCAGATCACAGATAGCCGGCAAGTTGGCCACCACGCCATCCATCGAAAACACACCATCGGTCACAATCAGGATATTGCGGGCACCGGCGTCTTTCGCCGCAATCAACTGCTCTTCAAGTTCAGTCATGTTGTTGTTGGAATAGCGGAAACGCATCGCTTTACACAGGCGCACACCGTCAATGATGGAGGCGTGGTTCAGCGCATCGGAGATGATCGCGTCTTCTTTATCCAGAATGGTTTCAAACAACCCGGCGTTTGCGTCAAAACAAGACGTATAAAGAATGGTGTCTTCTTTGCCCAAGAAGGTCGACAGCTTCTGCTCAAGCTCTTTGTGGATGTCTTGTGTACCACAGATAAAACGAACTGACGCCATGCCAAAACCATGCTCGTCCATGCCCGCTTTCCCCGCTTCAATCAGCGCAGGGTGGTTTGCAAGACCAAGGTAGTTGTTCGCACAGAAGTTCAGTACTTCCTCACCGCTGGCGATTTTGACTGCGGCTTGCTGCTGCGACGTGATAATACGTTCAGATTTGTACAGACCTTCAGCTTTCACTTCTTCGATCTGTTGTTGGATTTGTTGGTAAAATGCAGAAGACATTTGCCATTCCTTCCTGGTTGTTCTGTTGAGTGTGATACCACTCAATCGTAGGGTCAGCCTTTGTGTGACAAGGGTCACAGACCGTAATAACTCATTACCATCTAGTGTAAGCCATGGGGTAGAAAACGATTATCCCTCGACATGGAAAAACATTAGTGAACTCAAGGCACAAATGAACTTTTTAACAGGAAATGGCGATGTCTCTCCCATCCGGGGGCGCTAAACCGAGCCCACCTTATTGGATTACATGTGACGATTTATCAATTAAACTCAGTGCCCTAGAATGTGAAGGCAGATACTGATCCTATGTTTAACCCGAAACTGGTTACCCTGTTACCCGACTTAGCCATGTTTATTCTGGTGGTGGAGGAAGGCAGCTTTACCGGCGCTGCCAAAAAGCTCGATGTCACGCCTTCCGCGTTGAGTAAATTGATCACCCGGCTGGAAAAAGCACTCTCGGTTAAACTGTTTGAACGTACAACACGCAAACTCATCATCACGCAGGCTGGTCAGAAGATTTACGACCAAGCGGTCATTATGCTCAATGCCGCGCAGCAAGCGGTCGAGCTGTCGAGTGCTGACCACAGCGTGCCTTCTGGTTCACTGACCGTTGCAGCACCGGAAGCGTTTCTCAACTCCGTATTGCAGCCTTTCGTGATCCCGTTTTTGCAGCAATATCCGGAGATTGAGCTCAAGCTTAGGGTCGCTGACGGCGAGATCGACCTATTTCGCGACAATATTGATGTCGCGTTTAAACTCACGGATAAGCCAGATGAAAACCTGGTGCTGCGAGAAATCGGTAAGACTAACCTGGTCTTGTGTGCCAGCCCGAATTATCTCCAGCGACATGGCATGCCGTCTCACCCAACCGCTCTTGAGCAACATGATTGTCTCTATCTGGCGGAAACCGGACGCGATAATCTGTGGGATTTTCTCAAAGACGACGAGTTTCACACCGTTGCAGTGCGCGGCCGCTACGCGGTAAATCACTCCCAGATGCGTCTGAATGGCGTCAAAAACGGACTCGGTATTGGTATTTTTCATGACTTTGTCATCGCCGACGCCATCACCGCCGGTCAGGTCGTACCGGTGCTGCCTGACTGGACAATCAAAAGCAATTACCACGGCGCGATTGCGATGCAGTATCCCCAGACCAAGTATATGCCCGCCCGGCTGCGGGTATTTATAGACTACGCGGTTCGCGAGCTGCGCGAAAAGCTGTCGGCTCCCTCAATTCAGGAGTGATCATGTTTTCCAGAATTCATCATGTTGCGATCATCTGTTCAGACTACGTGGCGTCTAAACATTTCTATACTGAAGTATTAGGCCTGAAGGTGGTGGCTGAAAACTACCGTCAAACCCGAGACTCGTACAAACTCGATCTGGCGCTGCCTGACGGTTCGCAAATAGAACTGTTTAGCTTTCCCGACACCCCAGAGCGTCCCAGTTTTCCCGAAGTACAGGGGTTACGCCATCTTGCCTTTGAAGTTGAAGATATCGACAACGTAGTGGCTTACCTGTGCGGTCAAGGCATCGAAGTTGAGCCCGTTCGCACCGATGAGTTTACAGGTAAGCGATACACATTTTTTCAGGATCCGGACCAGCTTCCGCTGGAAATTTATCAGAGATGACAAAGCCATGAAAAAGAGTCAGCCTGAACTGACTCGTTTGGTTTAACGAAATGTCACACGCAATCGCTCTACCCGGCTAAATAGCATCCAATCCAGTAACAGCGCGACAATAATGGTGATCCCCGCCATCGGAAACGCCACCCCAATCAAAAGCAGCGTGACCAAGCCCGTCTTCCATATTCCTGACGATTGAAAGCGTGGCGGCACACCAAGCTTTTTCTGTCCGCTCGGACGACGTATCCACCACATCACCCCACCCGATACCGCCAAGAAAATGAACATCAGACAAAACAGTATATTCAGCACTTTGTTTAGCGTACTCAGATCACCCTGATGCAAAGACACGCCTGCGGCCATCAATTTGGCAAAGACGCTGTAGTCCTGCCATGTCACATCCATCAGTAAGCGGCCAGAATACTGATCAAAATGACTGGTGCGATCCAAACGCGGATCCGTTACCTGCCCGGCCATAGAGTTTGCAGCAATCGTAAAGACACCGGTTTCCGATTTTGGAAAATACACCGAGTATTGAGTGAAGCCCATGCTTTTAGCACGCGCAATCAAGTGATCGAGATCGAGGTGATAAGACGTTTCCGAGGACATCGACTCGTGCCCCATCTTACTATGATCATGAGTCACCCTGTCCTGCGATTGCGGCAAAGTAGCCTGCTCCAAATTCCACGGCATCTCTTCTTCGGTGCCATGATTCAAACTGGCGTGCGTCAGCGCAGATTCCGGCTTGTCTCCCCAGGTGTAATACGTCGGAAATGTATTCCAGGCCTGGACCAGTTTCGCCCCCCAAATCCCCGTCCACGACAAGCCAGAGATCAAGAAAAACAGCAGGACAACAGACAAGGCGCCACCCAGATTAGCGTGCAAATCCCGCATAAAAATGCGTGTGCCATTTTTCATTCGAACCTTAAGGAAGCCCGCTCTACTGGCGTTATCTCGCGGTAGCCATAAGTAGATCCCACTGACCAACAACACCATTCCCAGACTGGCTGCTACCTCAATCAGGTAATCACCCCATTGCCCGAGTAGTAGGGTCGCGTGGATATCATTTGCAAAGCTATAGATGCTGTTGCTGCGGTCTATCGTCCCCAGCACTTCACCAGTGTAGGGGTTGACCGTCGCCAACAAGGTTTGTCCGTCTGGCGCTTGAATCGAAAAGCGATTCGCAACATCGTCGGATGCTGCCGGGATATACTGGGTCACGCTGTAGCCGGGAAACGCTGCATTAATCGCTCGCAGTTGCTTGGAAACCGGCAAGGAATGTGGCTCAGGTTCAACCTGAATGATCGATTCATAGCGCGCCAGTTCGATTTCATCATCCAGTAACATAACCAGCCCGGTAATACTCAGCATTAGCAAAAAAGGGATCACAAACAGACCCGCATAAAAGTGCCAGCGCCAGGTCATAAAATAGAGCGACTTCGCGCGTGATGCATCGCACTGATGAGGCAGTGTTGAGTTACTCAACATAAATAATTTCCTTTATACACAAAAAAACATCACCACTCGACGAACGCCGGGGTGATATTGGCAGACTTTTTCAATTTATTTTGTACTGACTTATCGAAAGGAAATGGGAGGAGCGCGCGGAACTTGTCTTTCATATCGTACACTTAGAGCCAAAAAAGTGTAGCGGTCTGAAATGACATAGCTCAGTCGCGTAAGTAAAGGTGTAGTTGGAAGCTTAATTTGGTGAAAGGTTGAAAAATGACTAAACGGACACGGCTTTCCATGCTGCTGTGTCTCACGGCTGTCCTGTTCAATCTGAACCAGTTCAAAGCCATTAATCGTACACAACGTTGCCCAAACGCCTGCCTGACTCCCATGTGCATTGATGACAGGCATCAAAGTCACCAACGCCCAACTCAGAGCACTGGCAAGTAACATCGCAGTATGTTTAGAAGCAGACCGTCGCATCGCAACACCATAAAAACACGTTGTCAGCAACTATATCATCATTGATAAAAATCACATCACAAACTTATTCATTTCACTCGCACCTGCTCACAAATTCGCAACCCAGCTCACATCGAGTAATACATCACCGGGAAATGTAGAGC
>NZ_WXWP01000181.1:0-6085 GCF_009904765.1 Vibrio sp. V39_P1S14PM300 | reverse complement strand
GTTAGAGTATTGGCAGGCAGTATAATTCTAATTTCATTACTGTTAACCGCTTTGTTCATCCTGGCTTTGTATGGTCAACGACATTTATTGGCCTGAACCTAATTCAAAGTTCATTCACGGAACTATGTCCGGCAGCGGCAATTTTGAGAAAACTGGGACGGCACGAAAGCGTCAACCAAATTAAGCGGAGTGAGAATATGACAAAAATAGTGATCGTTGGTGGCGTGGCAGGCGGTGCCTCCGCGGCAGCTCGTGCTCGCAGACTGAGTGAAGACGCAACCATCATCATGTTTGAACGGGGGCCGTTCGTTTCTTTCGCCAACTGTGGTCTGCCCTACCACATTGGTGGTGACATCAAGGAACGCAGTAACCTCCTCCTTCAGACACCAGAAAGCTTCAAGGCGAGATTCAACGTCGATGTACGTGTCATGAACGAAGTAACCCACATAGACCGCAACGCCAAAAAGGTCACGATCAAAAACCTCGTTGATGGCAACGAATATACCGAAAGCTACGACTTTTTGCTGCTCAGCCCGGGGGCAGATCCGATCGTTCCACCGATCCCAGGTTTGAGCAACCCATTGACGCATTCACTGCGTAATATTCCTGATATGGACAAAGTCCTCCGGACACTACAAATGAACAAGCCTGAACACGCCACTGTTGTCGGCGGTGGTTTCATTGGCCTGGAAATGATGGAGGCATTCCACCAACTCGGTATCAAAACGACCTTAATAGAGATGGCTGACCAGGTTATGACTCCCGTCGACCGGGAGATGGCAGGTCTGGTACACGAAGAGATCCGAAGCAAGGGCATCGATCTTCGTCTTGGCGTCGCTTTAGAGTCTGTTGAGTACCAACTTAACCCCTCGATGGCCAGTCAGGACTCCGGAGAGAGCGATGAGCACCAACACATTGAAGGCGAGTTGACGCTGTCCCTCAACAATGGTGACACATTGGTGACTGACATTCTCATCATGGCAATTGGCGTACGTCCCGAAACCACGTTGGCAAGCCAGGCGGGTTTACAACTCGGTGAACTTGGCGGTATTGCCACGAATGCAGCCATGCAAACCAGCGATCCCTTCATATACGCTGTTGGCGATGCCGTTGAGGAAGCTGATTTCATCACGGGTAAACCGACCTTAGTGCCTCTTGCAGGGCCAGCGAACCGACAAGGACGTATGGCCGCAGACAACATGCTGGGTCGGAGTGAGTCTTATCAGGGAACACAAGGCACGGCAATCTGTAAAGTCTTTGATCTGGCCGTGGCCTCCACCGGTAAAAACGAAAAACAACTTCAGCGAGAAAACCTTGTGTACGAGAAAGTCTACGTACATACCGCCAGCCACGCCAGTTACTACCCTGGCGCTGAAGTGGTGTCATTTAAGCTCTTGTTTGACCCTGTTTCCGGCCGGATTTTCGGCGCACAAGCTGTTGGAAAGGACGGTGTCGACAAGCGTATTGATGTCATGGCGGTGGCGCAGCGTGCTGGTATGACCGTTGAACAACTTCAACATCTGGAACTGACCTATGCACCGCCCTATGGCAGCGCCAAAGACGTCATCAACCAGGCGGCGTTCGTTGCCAGCAATATCATGAAGGGTGATGCCAAAGCCATTCACTACCACGATATGGATCAACTCGGTGACGAGCAGATCATTCTGGATGTGCGTAATCCGGGTGAACGCGACAACAATAACCACATCGCCGGGGACATCAATATTCCGGTCGATCAATTAAGGGATCGCTTGAATGAACTGCCCAAAGACAAAGAAATCATTATTTACTGTCAGGTTGGATTACGCGGTAATGTTGCTTATCGTCAGTTAGTAAACAATGGTTTCCGCGCCAGAAACCTGTTAGGCGGTTACCGCACTTACAAGTTCTCACAAGCTTGATAGAACGAAGAGGGAGAGCTTATGCTCTCCCTCTCTGTGCTAACCATTTTGTGGCAGTAACAATGACGCATGCGCTGCGACAACTCTTAACATGTTGTTCTCCCTCGCCCATACACGAGTAAAAACAAACTCACCACTTGCTTCCTGTCCTTCATAACGACCTTCAATGGCCGCATTGGTCTGCACGATTGCTGAATCAGCTAACAGTATGATCTGCATTTCTGACAGCTCGATCACGCCTAGTTTCAGTTGCCCGGCCTGATGCATTGCAATATCCGCCGCTTTGCCTATGCGCTGACCAAGGTGATTGACGAATATCAGCGAGTCTGACAGTAAATCGGATAACGTCATCACGTCCGATTCCAACATTGCTCGTTTCAGCCTCAGCTCACTATCCTCAATGTCTTTACGTTGCATCTCGACCCCCTCGTGCATTCGTTTAATCCAATACCGGGCGGAAGAAGCTGCGCTCATAGCTAATAATGCAGTCGGTTTCTTCAGCAAACGCAAACGCGGCCTTACACGCATCATCCTGAAAAGAGTCGGAGCGGTACTTATCATAAGCACTCAACGACTCAAACGTGAATAAAGCCAGCGCCACATTACTCACCCCTTCTGATGGCAGAAAATATCCGTGATGCTGTCCGCCAAACTTTTCGACCAACGGAATCCACATTTTGGCATATTGTTCAAACAGATCGACTTTCTTGGGATCAATAACGTATCGCAAATAACAGGTGATCATAGAGTTCTCCTTACTCTTATCGTGTTGAAGTAGGTAACGTGCCCCGCTTCATCTGGCGTCCGGCAGACTCCCATAAATAAACGGACTCAGATCAATGTCTTCCAGCTCACAAACCGCCTTGATGGTCGGGTGTTCGCATAAGCGCCTGAGGTAAGACGCCAGATGGGGAAACGTCAGCGGCGAGCGTGCCACGGGTAATGACCATTCCGCCAGCATAAACAAAAAGAAATCACATGCACTGATTCGCTCGCCAAGCAGGTATTCGTGATCTGCGAGTTGTTGATCGAGCAACGCGAGTGCTTCCGCGATTCGTTCGTCCTGCGCCGCCACCACATGAGGAATAGTACTGTCATCCGTAGTGTGGCGGTGTGGGTAATAACGAACCATCAGCTCAGCCTGTAAAGTGTTGTTTAAATAAGCTAACCACTGAAAAAACATCGGCCGAAGAGGATCACCTAATGGCGGGATCAATCCATATTGAGGGTGAGACTCACACAAATGAATACAGATCGCAGGGCTTTCAAAAATGGCCTGTCCATTGTCCACCAATGTCGGTATACGCCCAGCAGGATTGAGTTTACGATACTCCGGCGACTTTTGTGAATTCGTCTGTTTATCAACCAGTAACAGCGTGTAGTCAAGCTGCATCTCGTGCAGTAAAAAGTGCGGTGCCAAGCTGGCGTTGTTCGGATAATAATAGAGTTGATACATGGTGATTCCTTTCTATGCCGTAGATTAAGCTTGTTGGTGAATAAATTCCTGCGCCATTTTGGGGCTGGTCAGACGAACAAAGCGAATGTGTTCAAACTGCGGATCCTGACTCATTGCCTGATACCGCTCTCGGTTACGATGAAAGTGCTTAATGCTCCACCACACGACAGACTCTTTGCTAAAAAACGACTTCCTGAATGTTTCCACGTTGCCTGTTCCAGGCCAGATCTCCTTGCGGGTAGCCGAACGTACCAACGCCCTTGTGACTGCCTGATACACCGTTCGTGAAAATGAATAATCAATCCATATTACCGTATCCACGTTAGACCACTTGATCGGTACCGTGCGGTTGTAATTCCCATCCAATACCCAGCAGTCCCTTTCAAGACGCTGGATTAAAGCGGCGAAAAATTCGTCATCACTGGACTCCTGCCAATTTGCTTTCCAGAACAAAGCATCCATCTCCACATGCGGGTAACGCAGTTTATCCGCCAACTGACGACTAAATGTCGACTTACCACTACCACTTGTGCCAACGACATTAATCTTTTGCATTTTAGCGTCCCCGTAACGCAATTCGGCCTTTCCAAATACCCAGTGTTATGTGTCCACTTGGCGTTATTCACCTGCGACGCAGATGTCGTTTTATTCCTATTGGGTCACATCACTGGTAAGCAACCCGTACAATGCGGAATCAGAGATAACGCCGTCGATCTCCCAACGTTGGCGTAACATCCCTTCCTGCACAAAACCCAGTTTTTCCAATGCATTGGCAGAAGAGGTATTCAACGGATCAATTTCCGCTTCGATTCTGCGCAATGACAACTGGCCAAACCCGTATTCAATCAAAGCATTCGCGGCTTCGCGCACGTAGCCTTGCCCCCAATTCGCCTTTCCTAAGCCAAAACCAATCTCAGCACGGCGGGAATGTGCACTGTAACTGAACAACATGCACTTACCGACAAGCTGTTCGTTGCTTTTCAGGTACATACCCAGAGTTAACGACTCCCCACTTACCATGGCGCTGTGGCTGGCTTGAATAAACGCTTTTGAATCATCAATTGTTTGCCAGGGAGGCGAATTCCAGTATCGCATGACTTCATCATCGGAAAAGATAGCAAACAAAGGCTCTGCATCCCCCATATCCAGTGGACGTAACACCAGACGCTCTGTTTCCAAACTTGGAAAAAACAATTCTTTCTTACTCATTCGTTCCTCTTTCGTTGATTAATTCGTGTCTGCTTTTTGTCTGACGGCCGTTCTAAGCCTGACACGTTTGATTACAGCACTCGCGACTCGCTCTCCCAGTACAGAAACCGACAGACCCAGCAGTATCAGTGCACCCGCAATCACCTCCAGTCCGCTCATTTTTTCGTTGAGTAAAAGCGATGAAGCGGCGACACCAACAATAGGGATAAGCAAAGCAAACGGTGTCACAAGCGCGGCCGAATGGTGTCTCAGCAACCATCCCCACAGAGCAAACGCAATCAAAGTCGAAACATACCCGACATAAGCCAACGACCACCATGACTGACTGGTTGTTGCCATCAAGACGCGAAGCGGCTCTTGAGTTTCAAACATATAGGAAACGACAAACAAAGGTAGCGGCGGGATGAGACTCACCCAGACCATAAAATGCAGCAGATTCACTCCCGCCATACGTTTCATGATTAGATTAGAGAAAGCCCAAAACAACGCAGCACACAAAATTAGTGTCACCCCCAGTAACGTAGCACTGCCATTGGCGGTGAAAAAGAACAGGCTAAAGCCCGTCGTGGCTAGGCACATTCCCGATATCTGAAATCGGCTGATGCTCTCTTTAAACATCAACACGCTCAGCAAAACCGTAAACAGAACTTGTGCTTGCAGCAACAGCGAAGAGATACCTGCTGAAGCGTCTGTTTTCATGGCAACAAACAAAAAACTGAACTTCAGGATACCAAGAAAGAGCCCAACGCCGATCACATTCCACATCGACGTTTTGGGGAACGGAACCAGAAAAACCGCAGGAATTGCAACAACCAGAAACCTTAACCCAGAGAACAAGATCGGCGGGAGTTCGTTCAAGCCAAATTTGATGACGGAGAAATTCACGCCCCAAATCAGCACCACTAAACAAGCGCAGGCAATACTTTTGACATCCATTTCAGCTCTACTTAGACGGTCCCATTCCCCGGCAACCGTTCACCATCATCTACTGTATTATTCAGGAAGCACCTTACCTGATTAGCTAAAACGTTGAAGCTCTTGTTGAAGTTGCTTCAACTCCTGGCGCTTTTCTTCAATCTTACGCTTGTATTTGCTGACCTTATCGAGTTTTCCCTTGGCTTTAGCATCTTCAAGATCGGCTTGGTACTCGGCGATGTCGCGGTTAAGCTCGTCAATCTCGTTAGTCAGCTCTTGTTGCAGTTGATCGTCGCTACAATGTGTTTTTGCCTCTTTCAACGCTTTATTTAGCCCGGAAAGTTTAAACGGATTCCCCTCGTCCTTGGCGATCTGGATCTGGCTTTCAATTTCGCAAAATTTCCGCTCACAACCGGACAGATCCTGACAATCATTGGCGAATGCCTGTCCTCCTATCACGAAGCTCAACAGGCCAACAGGTACACGAATAACAGATTTTAAACGTAACAATTTCACAGACATATCTCCCAGTTTATTCCTATAATGCAAGGCTACCCCTGCCCGGGTTCACGAGCAAGCATTGAGCGGATATTGATACCCAATC